>NZ_JBICXU010000033.1:0-88264 GCF_043200435.1 Streptomyces sp. NPDC048416 | reverse complement strand
CCGGGCCTTCAAATTCGGTATGTTTTAAAAACTAAAACGGCTCTTTGTTTTAGTGGGGGGGGGGGGGGGGGGCCCGGGGGGGGGGGGGGGGGGGGGGGGGGGCCCCCCGGGGGGGGGCCCCCCTTCTCGCGCTGTCGGCGCGGGTTACTTGCGCATGACCTCCGGCTCGTGGCGGCGCAGCAGGCGCACGACCACGAAGCCGAGAGCGATGCCGATGACCAGCAGGACCGAGATGTCGGTGAACCACTGGGCGGCGTCGTGCTTCCACAGCGGGTCGAGGTTGGTCGGGTCGCTCTGGTCCATCGGCGCCATCAGGCGCGACAGGTCGAGCGTCGTACCGGCGCCCGCGATGGCCCAGCGCGACGGCATCAGCCAGGCGAACTGCTCAAGGCCGGGCGAGTCGTAGACCTTGAACAGGATGCCGGTGAAGACGACCTGCACGATGGCGAACATGACCAGGAGCGGCATCGTCTTCTCGGAGGTCTTCACCAGCGCCGAGATGATCAGGCCGAACATCATCGAGGTGAAGCCGAGCGCGATCACGACCAGGCACATCTCGACCGCGGGCGGCATCACCAGGCCCTCGGTGGGCAGCTTGCGGGTCGAGAAACCGATCACGCAGAGGATCACGCCCTGGAAGGCCGTGATGACGCCGAGCACGAGGATCTTGGACATCAGATACGCCGAGCGGGACAGGCCGGTGGCCCTCTCCCGTTCGTAGATGACCCGTTCCTTGATCAGTTCTCGTACGGAGTTGGCCGCGCCGGAGAAGCACATGCCGACCGCGAGGATCAGCAGGATCGTGCCGGCGTCCCCGTTGAACCGGGACGGCGGCGTCGGCGGCCCGAGACCGAACTTCGCGGGGATGACGACACTGACCGAGCCGATCACGGCGGGCAGCGCCACCGACAGGGCGAGGAAGCCCTTGTCGGAGGCGATGACCGAGGTGTAGCGGCGCATCAGCGTCCACAGCTGGGAGAGCCAGCCCTGCGGCTTCGGCGGCCTGATCGCCTGGGCCGGCGGCATCTGCACCGACTGCGGGGCCACGGCGTCGATGTCCGCCGCGTACATCTGGTAGTGCTGCGAGCCCTTCCAGCGGCCCGCCCAGTCGTAGTCGCGGTAGCTCTCGAAGGCGGAGAACACGTCGGCCCAGGTGCCGTACCCGAAGAAGTTCAGCGCCTCCTCGGGCGGCCCGAAGTAGGCGACCGAGCCGCCGGGCGCCATCACGAGCAGTTTGTCGCAGATGGCGAGCTCGGCCACCGAGTGCGTCACCACGAGAACGGTGCGGCCGTCGTCGGCGAGGCCACGGAGCAGCTGCATGACGTCGCGGTCCATGCCCGGGTCGAGGCCCGAGGTGGGCTCGTCGAGGAAGATGAGCGACGGCTTGGTCAGGAGCTCAAGGGCCACCGACACACGCTTGCGCTGGCCACCGGAGAGGGAGGTGACCTTCTTCTCCTTGTGGATGTCCAGCTTGAGCTCGCGCAACACCTCGTCGATGCGCTGCTGGCGCTCGTTCTCGGTGGTGTCGGCGGGGAAGCGCAGCTTGGCCGCGTACTTCAGCGCCTTCTTGACGGTCAGCTCCTTGTGCAGGATGTCGTCCTGCGGGACCAGACCGATGCGCTGACGCAGCTCGGCGAACTGCTTGTAGAGGTTGCGGTTGTCGTAGAGGACGTCGCCCTTGTTGGCGGGCCGGTAGCCGGTGAGCGCCTTGAGGAGGGTCGACTTTCCGGAGCCCGAGGGGCCGATGACCGCGATGAGGGACTTCTCGGGGACTCCGAAGGAGACGTCCTTGAGGATGTCCTTGCCGCCGTCGACCGTGACGGTCAGATGGCGGGCGGAGAAGGAGACGTCACCGGTGTCGACGAACTCTTCGAGCCGGTCGCCGACGATGCGGAACGTCGAGTGGCCGACGCCCACGATGTCGTTGGCGCCCAGCAGGACGCTGCCGCCCTTGGCTATCGGCTGGCCGTTGACGTAGGTGCCGTTGTGGGAGCCGAGGTCGCGGATCTCCATGCGGCCGTCGGGCGTCGCATGGAACTCGGCGTGGTGGCGCGAGACCTGGAGGTCGGAGACGACCAGCTCGTTCTCCAGGGCACGGCCGATGCGCATGACGCGGCCGAGCGCGACCTGGTGGAACGTGGTCGGGCTGCGGTCCCCGTAGGCGGGCGCGGGGCCGGCGGGCCCACCGCCCTGCTGCGGGAACTGCGGCTGCTGAGGCTGCTGCGGCTGCTGCTGCCAGGGCTGCTGCGGGACCTGCGCCTGCTGGGGCTGCTGTGCCCAGCCGCCCTGCTGGGGCGGGGCCTGCTGCGGTTGCGGGTGGACAGGGGCCGCCTGTGCCTGCTGGGCGGGGGCGGGCTGTGCGTAGGCGGCAGCGGCGGCACCGGACAGATTCAGCCGCGGACCGTCGGTCGCGTTGCCGAGGTGGACCGAGGAGTCCGGGCCGATGTCCATCTGGTGGATGCGCTGGCCCCGCACATAGGTGCCGTTGGTGGATCCGTGGTCCTCGATGACCCAACTGCGGCCGCTCCAGCTGATCGTGGCGTGCCGCCACGAGACTCTGGCGTCGTCCACGACGAGGTCACCCTGCGGATCACGTCCCAGGGTGTACGACCTGGACGGATCGAGCGTCCAGGTGCTGCCATTCAATTCCAGTACGAGTTCCGGCACTCCAGCCCCACTTGTCGTCCCCCGAAAGACCTCCGCACCGGAGGCCTGTGACTCCCGACGCAGGGAGTCTAGGGATGGTGAACATCGTGGGGAACTATTTCAGGCCCGGGCTCGTATCCGAAACCCGGGCCTTGTGAATTACGTGCACAGACCGGACACAGTCCCGTCGCGGTCCTGCAACAGGGGGCCGGGGCGGCCCTGTCAAAAGGGTCGTACGGCGTAAAGGGTGGCGATTCGGCCGGCATCGAGGGCGTGCCGCCGGGGGCGCGGGGAACTCCGCGGGTGCCCCAGCACGGTCCGCACCCGGAGTGCGGCGGGGTCACTGGGGCTCCGCCCCAGACCCCGTTCGCGCCTGAAGGGCGCTCGTCCTCAAACTCCCCCAAGGCCTTGAGGGCCCGGGGGCCCCCATGACGGGCTGAGGATGTGCATGCACGGCGGCACCCAGCAGCTCAGGGGCGCGGGGAACTGCGCGAGAAGCGAGCACGGTCCGCACCCGAGAGCAGCCGCCCGGCCCCCGCTGAGCCCGACGCCCCCTCCCCCGTACCGGCACCCCGGCACGCCGCGCTGTCCGCAGGGCGGGACGGCGTGCGAGGTGCGGGCCGGGGCCGGATACGGTGGAGACACCATGACGCCATCGCCCCTGCCCCCCGCCGGCCAGAACTCCGACGCCGGTCAGAGCTCTGACGTACCGACCCTGCTCGTCAAGATCTTCGGCAAGGACCGCCCGGGCATCACCGCCGGGCTCTTCGACACCCTGGCCGCCTACGCCGTCGATGTCGTGGACATCGAACAGGTCGTCTCCCGTGGCCGTCTCGTCCTGTGCGCGCTCGTCACCGAACCGACCGTGGCCTCCCAGGGCGAACTGCGCGCCACCGTGCACAGCTGGGCCGAATCGCTCCGGCTCGAAGCCGAGATCATCTCCGGCATCGGCGACAACAGGCCGCGCGGCAGCGGCCGTTCGCACGTCACCGTGCTCGGCCACCCGCTGACCGCCGAGTCCACGGCGGCCATAGCGGCCCGTATCGCCGGCACCGGCGGCAACATCGACCGTATCTTCCGGCTCGCCAAGTACCCGGTCACGGCTGTGGAGTTCGCCGTGTCGGGTGTGGTGACCGAGACGCTGCGCACCGCGCTCGTGACCGAGGCCGCGGCCCTCGGGGTGGACGTGGCCGTCGTCTCGGCGGGGCTGCACCGGCGGGCGCAGCGGCTCGTCGTGATGGACGTGGACTCCACCCTGATCCAGGACGAGGTGATCGAGCTCTTCGCGGCGCACGCCGGCTGCGAGGCCGAGGTCGCCGAGGTGACGGCCGCCGCGATGCGCGGCGAGCTGGACTTCGAGCAGTCCCTGCACGCCCGGGTGGCGCTGCTGCGGGGCCTTGACGTCTCGGTGGTGGACAAGGTGCGGTCGGAGGTCCGGCTGACTCCGGGCGCCCGCACCCTGGTCCGTACGCTCAAGGCGCTCGGCTATCAAGTGGGCGTCGTCTCCGGCGGGTTCACCCAGGTCACCGACGGGCTCAAGAACGAGCTCGGGCTCGACTTCGCCTCCGCCAACACCCTGGAGATCGAGGACGGCAGGTTCACCGGCCGGGTCACCGGCGAGATCGTGGACCGGGCGGGCAAGGCGCGGCTGCTGCGGGAGTTCGCCGCACAGGCCGGGGTGCCGCTGTCCCAGACCGTGGCGATCGGCGACGGCGCCAATGACCTCGACATGCTGAACGCGGCGGGCCTCGGTGTCGCCTTCAACGCCAAGCCGGTGGTGCGCGAGGCCGCGCACACCGCGGTTAACGTGCCCTTCCTCGACACCGTGCTCTACCTGCTCGGCATCACACGGGAAGAGGTCGAGGCCGCCGACGGCGTCCTGGACTGACCCCCGCGTTCACCCGTACGGAACGGGAAAGGCCCCGGCGTGTGCCGGGGCCTTCGTCGTGGAGCGGGGTCGCTTCGGGGGTCAGGCGTGCGGCGACCAGAACTCGACGAGCCGGGCCGCCCCGTGCTCGACGGACTTCCAGGAGCCGTCGAAGGTGAGCACCGCGTAGGCGGAGGTCGGGAAGCCGCTGCGGTTCATCCGCGACAGCACATCGCCCTCGGCCTCGCCGGCCAGCGCGTCCGCCAGCGCGTGCATGCCCGGGTTGTGTCCGACGAGCACGAGGTCCGCGACGTCGTCGGGGGTCTCGTTGACCAGGGCGATCAGCTCGCCGAGCGAGGCTTCGTACATCCGGTCCTCGTACACCGTCCTGGGGCGCTGCGCCAGTTCCTGGACGACGAGCTTCCAGGTCTCGCGGGTCCTGACCGCGCTGGAGCACAGGGCGAGGTCGAAGGCGAGGCCGGAGGCCGCGAGGCGACGGCCCGCGACGGGGGCGTCCGCCCGGCCGCGCTCGGCGAGCGGGCGGTCGTGGTCGGACACCTCGGGCCAGTCGGCCTTCGCGTGCCTGAGGAGAACGATCCTGCGAGGTGTGTCGACGCTCATGCTCTCCAGCTTCGCATGAATCACGCCATCGGGCGCTGGGTGTCAAAGGGCTCCACAAGGGGGGTGACGCCGGTGTTCGTCGGCGTTCCGCGCCCTACAACGAGAGGCTGTGCTGGATGCGGTCGACGAGGTGGGTCAGGTTCCCGTCACCGGAGACGGCATGGGCGTCACCCGAGCCGACGACGAGCGCGAGGAGCACGAAGAACGCGATCGCGGGCAGCACCACGCCCCACCACGGCAGCTTGAAGTCGACGCCACCGGCGGCCGGTTGGGGGGACCTGGGGTGGGTGTGGGCCGACATGACCGCCTCCGTGGGATCTCGGGTTGCAGGAGCGCGTACGAACAAGGTGTTCGCCGCACTTCACAACCTAGGGACCCGGCGGGCGCCGTCCCATCCGGTGACCCACCCACTTCACCCTGACCCTGACCCCCTAGGGGTTGGTGGGGGTAGCACCACCACGGCCGGGCCCGGGGACGCGGCTGAGGTCAGGGGGCGGCGAGCGTCGCGATGACGGCGACGACGACCGTGACGGCGAGCATCGCGCCGAGCACGAGCAGGAGCTTCTTGTGGCTGTTCTGCGGATTGGGTTCGAGCACTGGCATGGGGCCAGTGTCGCATCCCGGTCACCTCCGCTGGTGCCGGGCCCCGGCCTCGTCCTCGATCGTACGGTCGCGTCCCGCGAGGACGCCCACGACGATCTGCGGCACCATGAGGGCCGCCATCAGCGCGATGGGCAGGTCCCAGCCGCCGCTGCGGTCGTGCAGGACACCGACCAGGAGGGGTCCGGGGATGGAGAGCAGGTAGCCGACGCACTGGGCGAAGGCCGAGAGCCGTACGACGCCCGCGCCGGTCCGCGACCGCTTGCTGATCATCGTGAGGGCCAGCGGGAAGGCGCAGTTGGAGATGCCGAGGAGCAGCGCCCAGACCCAGGCGCCGGCGGCCGGCGCGAGGTAGAGGCCCCCGTAGCCGACCAGACCGCAGGTGCCGAGCGCGACGACGATGGGGCCCTGGCTCGGCAGCCGGTTGACCAGCCACGGGATCACGAAGCCGAGCGGCACGCCCATGACCATGGTGATGGAGAGCAGCAGCCCGGCGGTGCCCGCGGAGACCCCCGCGTCGCGGAAGATCGTGGGCATCCACCCCATGGTGATGTAGGCGCCGGTGGCCTGGAGGCCGAAGAAGCAGGCGAGCGCCCAGGCGGTCGCGCTGCGGGTGATGCGCAGTGCGGGCGCCGCCTCGGTGCGGACGCTGGGGGCCGGGTCCACGGCGCCTGAGCGGTCGCGCGTCAGCGGGATCCAGACGGCCACGGCGACGACGGCGAGCAGCGCCCAGACGCCGAGGCCCTGGCGCCAGCTTCCGCCGAGCGCGTCGGTGAGGGGGACGGTGGTGACCGCGGCGAGCGAGGTGCCCGCGGCGAGCGCCATGGAGTAGAGGCCGGTCATGGAGCCGACGCGGTCGGGGAAGTACCGCTTGACGATCACCGGCATCAGGACGTTGCTGACGGCTATGCCCATCAGGGCGAGCGCGCTGGCCGCGAGGAAGGTGACGGTGCCGCCGGCGAAGGGGCGAAGGAGCAGCCCCGCGGTGATGGCGGCCATGCCCGCGAAGACGACGGCGCCGGGGCCGAAGCGGCGCGCAAGGCGCGGCGCGGTGATGCCGAAGACGGCGAAGCAGAAGGCGGGCACGGAGGTCAGGACGCCCGCGATGCCCCCGCTCATGTGCAGGCCGCCGGTGACCTCCTTCATCAGCGAGCCGAGGCTGGTGATGGCGGGGCGCAGGTTGACGGCGGCAAGTACCAGCGCGAGCGGCACGAGCCAACGCGTCCACGACGGGACGCGGGCCGCGTCGGCGGCGGCTTCCAGCGGCTCGGCGGGGGCGGTGGGCGCTGGGCTCAGCGTGGTGGTCTCTTCGTCGGCCATGGTGCCATCATAGAATCATGGGATGATTGGTTGTCCAATCGTGGACAGCCCCGCTTCACAGCCCCTCTCGGACAGGAGCACCATGACGCTGACCTCTCCCCGGCGATCCGCCCTCGTCGACCAGGTGATCGCACAGCTGCGCAACCAGATCACCTCGGGCGAGTGGGCGGTGGGGTCGCGCATCCCCACCGAGCCGGAGCTGGTCGAGCAGCTGGGGGTGGCGCGCAACACCGTCCGCGAGGGCGTCCGCGCCCTGGCGCACAACGGCCTGCTCGACATCCGGCAGGGCTCGGGCACCTATGTCGTGGCCACGAGCGAGCTGGCCGGGGTGATGCAGCGCCGGTTCGCCGACGCGAATCCGCGCCATGTGGCCGAGCTGCGCTCCACCCTGGAGTCATCGGCGGCGAAGCTGGCCGCACAGCGGCGCACCGAGCGCGAGCTCAAGCAGTTGGACACGCTGCTCGAACGCCGCGAGGAGGCCTGGGCGTCCGGCGACCGGGAGGCCTTCATCGCCGCCGACGCCACGCTCCATCTGGCGGTCGTCGCCGCCTCGCACAACGACGTACTGACCGAGCTGTACGCGGACCTCGGGCATCTGCTGCGCGACTGGCTGCGGGACGACGTGGCACTCGACATGAGCCCGGAGCACCACATGGACCACGGCCGCATGGTCGACGCGATCCGCGCGGGCGACCCGGAGCGAGCCGCTTCGGAGGCCGCGGCCCATGCCTTCAACTGCCTGCCGGAACGCCTCGCGGGCCGCTGAGCGGGCCGGGCCGGGCCGCGTGCCCCGCGCGACGGTGCGTCTTCGGGTCCCGGCGTGGGCGCGGAGGTCAGGACGCGGCAGGGTCAGGACGCCTCAAGGCCGACGCGCAAGGTCTGGACGCGGCAGGGTCAGGACGCCTCAAGGCCGGCGCGCAAGGTCAGGATGCCTTCTGGTGGGTCACCCACACCGCGCGTACGTCCTTCCAGCAGCGGTCGGTGAGCCGTACGGTCTGTCCGGGCGCCACCGCCACCGGCGCCGCGTCGGCGTCCAGGTCCCACCACATCGCGCAGTCGGTGTGCAACTGCACCAGGTCGAGGCCCGGATAGGGGTTGTAGCAGTACCCGGTGACGTGCGAGCCCTGTACGGAGGTCCGGCACGCGGCGCCGAAGGGCTCGGGCGCCGCCACGGGCGCCGGCTCGGGAGCGGTGGCGGCCCGCACCACGGACGGAGCGGCGAGGCCGGCCGCCGTGACGAGCAGGAGGAACAGCACGGCCAGGGCCCGGCGCTGTCCGACGCGCAGGCAGCGCATCCCCCACCTCCTCCCCGGCCGTCCGGCATGTCCGTTTCGCTCAGTCTGCGGGGAAGTCGCGGTCCACGCACGGCGGCCGCCCACCGGAAGGGTCCGGTGGGCGGCCGCCGTGGTGCGTTCGGGTGTTACGCGCCCATCATGTGCACGCCGCCGTCGACGTGGATGATCTCGCCCGTGGTCTTCGGGAAGAAGTCCGAGAGCAGCGCGACGATGCCACGGCCCGCGGGCTCCGCGTCGGCCATGTCCCACTCCAGCGGGGAGCGGGCGTTCCAGACCTCGGCGAGGTCCGCGAAGCCCGGGATGGACTTGGCGGCCATCGAGCCGATCGGCCCGGCCGAGATCAGGTTGCAGCGGAAGTTCTCCTTGCCCAGGTCACGGGCGAGGTAACGGGAGGTCGCTTCGAGTGCGGCCTTGGCCGGGCCCATCCAGTCGTACTTCGGCCAGGCGAATTGGGCGTCGAAGGTGAGGCCGACGACGGAGCCGCCGTTGGGCATCAGCGGCTTGCAGGCCATGGTGAGCGACTTCAGGGAGTACGCCGAGACGTGCATCGCGGTCGCGACGTCCTCGAAGGTCGCCTCCAGGAAGTTGAAGGCACCCTGCGGCGCGAAGCCGATCGAGTGGACGATGCCGTCGAGGCCGCCGAGCTCGTCCTTGACCAGGCCCGCGAGCCGGTCCAGGTGCTCCTGGTTGGTCACGTCGAGCTCGATGACCTTGGCCGGCTTGGGGAGCTTCTTGGCGATGCGCTCGGTGAGGGTGGGCCGCGGGAACGCGGTGAGGATGATCTCCGCGCCCTGCTCCTGCGCGACCTTGGCCGCGTGGAAGGCGATGGAGGACTCCATCAGCACACCCGTGATGAGGATGCGCTTGCCGTCGAGAATTCCGCTCATGGTGATCAGTGACCCATGCCCAATCCGCCGTCAACGGGGATGACGGCTCCAGTGATGTACGAGGCGTCGTCGGAGGCGAGGAACGTCACCGCGGCGGCGATCTCCTCGGGCTGCGCGTAGCGGCCCAGCGGCACCTGGGACACGATGCCCGCGCGCTGCTCCTCGGTGAGCACCTTGGTCATGTCGGTGTCGACGAAACCGGGTGCGACGACATTGAAAGTGATGTTCCGGGAGCCGAGCTCGCGCGCCAGCGACCGGGCGAAGCCCACCAGACCGGCCTTGGACGCGGCGTAGTTGGCCTGGCCGGCCGAGCCGAGCAGTCCGACGACCGAGGAGATCAGCACCACGCGGCCCTTCTTCGCGCGCAGCATGGCGCGGTTGGCGCGCTTGACCACACGGAAGGTGCCGGTGAGGTTGGTGTCGAGTACGGAGGTGAAGTCGTCCTCGGACATCCGCATCAGGAGCTGGTCCTTGGTGATGCCCGCGTTGGCGACCAGGACCTCAACGGGACCGTGCTTGTCCTCGATCTCCTTGTAGGCCTGCTCCACCTGCTCGGTGTCGGTGATGTCGCACTTGACGGCGAGGCAGCCCAGTTCGGCGAGCGCGGCCGGCGGCTCTCCGGAGCGGTACGTGATCGCGACCTTGTCGCCGTTGTCGGCGAAAGCGCGGGCGATGGCGAGGCCGATGCCCCGGTTGCCTCCGGTGACGAGAACCGAGCGGCTCAACGGATCACCCTTTCGATTGGCGGATTCGTACTCCCGCAAACTATCGGTACCGCCCTCCTTACGAGGAATCGAGCCCTGACAGTGGCAAGGAACGAGCACTGTCGGGTCCCTACAGAAAGGCCATAGTCACGGAAGCCCCGGGCGCGACATGATCGGGGCGACCGGTCTCATACGACAGGGAGACAGCTGTGCCATCTGGGACCCATAGCATCGACGAAGCCTTCACGGCGCTGCCCCTGCGGGCGCTCGCCGACGCGGCGCTCGCCCGGGCCCGCGCCCTCGGCGCCGACCACGCCGACTTCCGTTTCGAGCGGGTGCGCAGCGCGGCCCGGCGGCTGCGCGACGCCCGGCCCGCAGGTTCCTCCGACACCACCGACCTCGGGTACGCCGTGCGCGTCGTGCACGGCGGGGCCTGGGGCTTCGCCTCGGGGGTCGATCTGACGATGGACGCCGCGGCCAAGGTCGCCTCCCGCGCGGTGGCCATGGCCCAGCTGTCCGCGCAGGTCATCGCGGCCGCCGGGTCGAACGAGAGGGTCGAGCTCGCGGACGAGCCCGTGCACCGCGAGAAGACCTGGGTCTCCTCGTACGAGATCGACCCGTTCTCGGTGCCGGACGAGGACCAGAGCGCGCTGCTCGCCGACTTCAGCGCCCGGCTGCTGCGCGCCGATGGCGTGGAGCATGTGGATGCCTCGCTGCTCAGCGTGCACGAGAACAAGTTCTACGCGGACACGGCGGGCACCGTGACCACCCAGCAGCGGGTGCGCCTGCATCCGCAGCTCACCGCGATCGCGGTGGACCGCGCGAGCGGCGAGTTCGACTCGATGCGCACGATCGCGCCCCCGGCCGGACGCGGCTGGGAGTACCTGACCGGCACCGGCTGGGACTGGGACGCGGAGCTGGCGGAGATCCCCTCGCTGCTGGCCGAGAAGATGCGGGCGCCCAGCGTGCAGGGCGGTCGCTACGACCTGGTGGTGGACCCCTCCAACCTGTGGCTGACCATCCACGAGTCGATCGGCCACGCCACCGAGCTGGACCGGGCGCTCGGCTACGAGGCGGCGTACGCGGGCACCTCCTTCGCCACCTTCGACCAGCTGGGCAAGCTGGCGTACGGCTCGGGGGTGATGAACGTGACCGGCGACCGCACCGCCGAGCACGGGCTCGCCACCATCGGCTTCGACGACGAGGGCGTCGAGGCGCAGTCCTGGGACCTGGTGAAGGACGGCACGCTCGTCGGCTACCAACTCGACCGCCGCATCGCGCAGTTGACCGGCCTCGGCCGTTCCAACGGCTGTGCCTTCGCGGACTCCCCCGGGCACGTCCCGGTCCAGCGGATGGCGAACGTATCGCTGAAGCCGGACCCGGCCGGGCTCTCCACCGAGGATCTGATCGGCGAGGTGGAGCGCGGGATCTACGTGGTCGGCGACCGCTCGTGGTCGATCGACATGCAGCGCTACAACTTCCAGTTCACCGGCCAGCGTTTCTTCCGCATCGAGAACGGGCGCCTCACGGGTCAGCTCCGCGACGTCGCCTATCAGGCGACCACCACCGACTTCTGGGGCTCCATGGAGAAGGTCGGCGGTCCCGGAACGTACGTCCTGGGCGGCGCCTTCAACTGCGGCAAGGCCCAGCCGGGCCAGATCGCGGCGGTCTCCCACGGCTGCCCCTCCGCCCTGTTCCGCGGCGTCAACATCCTCAACACCACACAGGAGGCCGGGCGATGAGCTCGCGTACGACCGTCAAGCCGCACGAGATCGTCGAGCGGGCCCTTGAGCTGTCCAGCGCCGACGGCTGTGTCGTCATCGCCGACGAGCACTCCTCGGCCAACCTGCGCTGGGCCGGCAACGCGCTGACCACCAACGGCGTCACCCGCGGGCGGACGCTGACCGTGATCGCGACGGTCGACGGCGCCGAGGGCACCGCGTCCGGCGTGGTGTCCCGCTCGGCCGTCACCGCCGACGACCTGGAGTCGCTGGTACGCGCCGCGGAGGCGGCCGCACGCGGCGCCGGGCCGTCCGAGGACGCCCAGCCCCTGGTCACCGGCGTCCCGGTGGCAGCCGACTTCACCGACGCGCCGGCCGAGACCGGCTCCGCCGTGTTCGCCGGCTTCGCCCCCGCGCTCGGCGAGGCCTTCGCACGCGCCAAGGCGGGCGGCCGCGAGCTGTACGGGTTCGCGAACCACGAGCTGACCTCCACCTACCTCGGCACGTCCACCGGCCTGCGGCTGCGTCACGACCAGCCCAACGGCACCCTGGAACTGAACGCCAAGTCGCCCGACCGTACGCGGTCGGCCTGGGCCGGGCGGGCGACCGCGGACTTCACGGACGTCGACCCCGGCGCCCTCGACGACGAACTCGCCCGCAGGCTCGGCTGGGCCGAGCGGCGCGTGGAGCTGCCCGCCGGACGGTACGAGACGCTGCTGCCGCCGACCGCCGTGGCCGATCTGCTGATCTACCAGATCTGGTCCGCGTCGGCACGGGACGCCGCCGAGGGCAGGACCGTCTTCTCCCGCCAGGGCGGCGGCACCCGCGTCGGCGACACCATCGCCCGGCTGCCGCTGACGCTGCGCAGCGACCCGGACGAGCCGGGCCTGCGGTACGCGCCGTTCATGGTGGCCCACTCCTCGGGCGACGCCGAGTCGGTGTTCGACAACGGGCTGCCCACCGGCACCACCGACTGGATGCGGGACGGGCGCCTTGAGCATCTGGTCACCACCCGGCACAGCGCGGAACTCACCGGCCTGCCCGTCGCCCCCTCCCCCGGGAACCTGATCCTCGACGGCGGCGGCGAGCGCTCCCTGGACGAGATGGTCGCCGCCACCGAACGGGGCCTCCTCCTGACGTGCCTGTGGTACATCCGCGAGGTGGACCCGGCGACGCTGCTCCTGACCGGCCTGACCCGGGACGGCGTCTACCTCGTCGAGAACGGCGAGGTCGTGGGCGAGGTCAACAACTTCCGGTTCAACGAGTCGCCGGTGGACCTGCTGTCGCGTGCCACCGAGGCCGGACGTACCGAGAAGACGCTGCCCAGGGAGTGGAACGACTACTTCACCCGGACCGCGATGCCCGCCCTTCGCGTCCCCGACTTCAACATGAGCTCGGTCAGCCGGGGCGTGTGACCCGCCTAGACTGACGGTCCGACCCGACACCGCTCATTCCAAGGAGACCCGTAACCGTGACGGACATCGTCGACGAGCTGAAGTGGCGCGGGCTTTTCTCGCTGTCCACTGACGAGGACGCCCTGCGCAAGGCTCTCGCGGACGGTCCTGTCACCTTCTATTGCGGCTTCGACCCGACGGCGGCCAGCCTGCACGTCGGGCACCTGGTGCAGGTGCTCACCGTCCGCCGGCTCCAGCAGGCCGGGCACCGGCCGCTGGCGCTGGTGGGCGGCGCCACGGGCCAGATCGGTGACCCGCGCCCGACCGCCGAGCGCACCCTGAACGACCCCGGGACGGTCGCGAACTGGGTGAACCGGCTGCGCGGCCAGATCGAGCCGTACCTCTCCTTCGAGGGCGAGAACGCGGCCGTGATGGTCAACAACCTGGACTGGACGGCGGGCCTGTCCGCGATCGAGTTCCTGCGGGACATCGGCAAGCACTTCCGGGTCAACAAGATGCTCACCAAGGACTCGGTGGCCCGCCGCCTGGAGTCCGAACAGGGCATCAGCTACACGGAGTTCAGCTACCAGCTGCTCCAGGGCATGGACTTCCTGGAGCTGTACCGGCGCTACGGCTGCACCCTCCAACAGGGCGGCAGCGACCAGTGGGGCAACCTCACCGCCGGGCTGGACCTGATCCACCGCCTGGAGCCGGACGCCGAGGTGCACTGCCTGGCGACGCCGCTGATGGTCAAGGCGGACGGCACCAAGTTCGGCAAGACCGAGGGCGGGGCCGTGTGGCTCGACCCGGAGATGACCACCCCGTACGCGTTCTACCAGTTCTGGCTGAACGTGGACGACCGGGACATTTCCACGTACATGCGCATCCTCTCCTTCAAGACCCGCGAGGAGCTGGAGGAGATCGAGAAGATCACCGGTGAGCGTCCACAGGCACGCACCGCGCAGCGGGCACTCGCCGAGGAGCTGACCACCCTGGTGCACGGCGCCGACCAGTGCGCGGCCGTGATCGCCGCGTCGAAGGCGCTGTTCGGCCAGGGCGATCTCGCCGAGCTCGACGAGCCGACCCTGGCCGCCGCGCTGTCCGAGCTGCCGAACGCGAAGGTCACCGAGCTCGGCCCGGTCACCGACCTGTTCGCCGAGGTGGGGCTCGTGGCCAGCAAGTCGGCCGCCCGGCGCACCGTGAAGGAGGGCGGCGCCTACGTGAACAACGTGAAGGTGACCGCCGAGGACGCGGTGGCCACGGCCGGTGAACTGCTGCACGGGCGCTGGCTCGTGCTGCGCCGCGGCAAGAAGAACCTGGCGGCCGTCGAGGTCACCGGCGCCTGACCGGCGCGAGCCCGCGGGCGCGGGCGTGCGTGAGGGGGCGGTTCCGTCACGGAACCGCCCCCTCGCCGCGTGCCGTCAGGCTCGCTGTTTGTTGCCCCGCATCGCCATGTACAGCATGTCGCCCAGGAAGACGATGACGACGGCGGCCGCGATCTGGAGACCGTGCCGGCCCCAGTCGATGCCCTTGGTCTCGGCGATGCCGATGGCGCGGGCGATCGAGTTGCCGACGATGCCGCCGATGATGCCGAAGATGGTGGTCAGCCAGAGCGGACTGTGCTGCTTGCCGGGAATGATCGCCTTGGCGATGAGACCGAGCACGAATCCCACGATGATGGCCCACAACCAGCCCATGGCTGCCTCCTAGTACGGCTCCGACGTGAGCAGGTCCAGCCAGTCTCTGCCCGTACTCCGTACGGCGCATGTCGGACTCGTCCATACGTGGTGGGTACCGCGGCATCCGCGCGGGTTGATACCGACCCGGTCTCGAACGCGGCGGAGCCCCGGCGTACGGTGATAACAGTCCGGGCCGGGGAGAGCCCGCCGTGGAAGTCGGGTGGTGGAACGTCATGCGGAAGCAGAGCAGCGGCCAGGTCTTCCGGATCACCGGAGCCCGCCGGTCACTCGACGAGGACGTCCGGGGCCGGCAGCGCCGCTATGTGATCTCGATGTCGATCCGCACGCTTTCGGTGATCCTCACGGCGGCGCTGTGGAACGTCGAGCGTCCCGTCGCCGTCGTGACGCTGGCACTCGGCGCCCTGTTGCCCTATGTGGCGGTCGTCATCGCCAACGCGGGCCGGGAGAACGTGACTTCACTTCCCTCCACGTTCATTCCCGCCCCCGCGCGTCCCGCGCTCGGCGCGGCCCCGGTCGGTGGCGTCACCGAAACCCCGGCCGGTCCCGGGGCCGGGAACCACGGAGCGCGCGCACACGAACAGGGCTGATCGGTCACCGTCCGCGAAGCTCAAGAAAACCTCAGATCAATCATGTAGTTCCGGTGCACCACACCGGGTCCCCCATGACATACTTCGTAAGCGCTCCGCATCCCCCGTCGGAGCGACGGACCGACGCCGGGCAGCTCCCCCCGTGGCTGCTCGGCGTCGCCTTTGTTCGGGGTCGCATGCCGCACAATGTCTCTGTGAGTGACGAGACCGGCGACGAGACCCCCATCTGTTCCGCCAAGGGCTGCCGTACGGCCGCCGTCTGGGTCCTGGCCTGGAACAATCCCAAGATCCACACGCCGGAGCGGCGCAAGACGTGGCTCGCGTGCGAGGAGCACCGCGAGCACCTGTCCCAATTCCTGGGCGTACGGGGCTTCTTGAAGGATGTGGTGACGCTCGCTGAGTGGGAGTCGGCCGGGTCAGCCGCCGATCGCTGACATCGGGCGGTCCGGCTGGAGGAACGAGGGGTCGTCGAGGCCGGAACCGGCTTTCTTGCCCCACATGGCCAGCTTCCACAGCCGGGCGATCTCCTCGTCCCCGGCGTCCGAACGCAGGGCGGCGCGCAGATCGGACTCCTCGCGGGCGAACAGACAGGTGCGGACCTGGCCGTCGGCGGTGAGCCGGGTGCGGTCGCAGGCCCGGCAGAACGGGCGGGTCACCGAGGCGATGACGCCCACGGTGTGCGGGCCGCCGTCGACCACCCAGCGCTCGGCGGGCGCGGAGCCCCGCTCGTCGTCGCCCTCGGGTGTGAGCGTGAAGCGCGTACGCAGCGACTCCAGGATGTCGCCCGCGGTGATCATGCCGTCGCGCTTCCAGCCGTGCTGGGCGTCCAGCGGCATCTGCTCGATGAAGCGCAGCTCGTAGTCGTGCTCGACGGCCCAGGCCAGCAGGTCGGGCGCCTCGTCGTCGTTGAGGCCGGGCATGAGGACGGCGTTGACCTTGACCGGCGTGAGGCCGGCGGCGCGGGCCGCCTCCATGCCGTCGATGACGTCCTTGTGCCGGTCGCGCCGGGTCAGCGTCTTGAACACCTCGGGGCGCAGGGTGTCCAGGGAGACGTTGACACGGTCGAGGCCGGCCGACTTCAGGGCGGCTGCGGTGCGCTTGAGGCCGATGCCGTTGGTGGTGATGGACATCTTGGGACGCGGCTCAAGGGCCGCGCAGCGCTCGACGATCCCGACCAGGCCGGGCCGGAGCAGCGGCTCACCGCCGGTGAAGCGGACTTCGGTGACCCCGAGGTCGGTGACGGCGATGCGGATCAGCCGGACGATCTCGTCATCGGTCAGCAGATCGGGCTTGGCGAGCCATTGCAGACCCTCTTCCGGCATGCAGTACGTGCAGCGCAGATTGCACCGGTCTGTCAGGGAAACACGCAGGTCAGTGGCCACACGGCCGTAGGTGTCGATGAGCACTGTGGGCCCCCTCCCCCGTCGTCGAAGATGTCATCCGGCGTCCGTCGAATGTGTATACACCCGAGCCTACGCGAGACGTACGCCAACAGCGGGGGCCAATTGTCACGAGGTGCGGCGAGGCCGTGTCGTAGGACCCTACGACACGGTCTCGGCCATCAGCCGTACAGACGTACGTCAGTGGGCGCCGATACCGGTGAGGGACTTCACCTCCAGCTCGGCGTACTTGCCGGAGTCGGGCTCCTCCTTGGACAGAAGCGATCCGATCCAGCCGAGCAGGAAGCCGAGCGGGATCGAGATCAGTCCCGGGTTCTCCAGCGGGAACCAGTGGAAGTCGACGCCCTTGAACATGGAGGTCTTCGGGTTCCCGGAGACGACGGGCGAGAACAGGACGAGGAAGACCGAGCTGACCAGCCCGCCGTAGATCGACCACAGCGCGCCCTGGGTGGTGAAGCGCTTCCAGAACAGGCTGTAGAGGATCGTCGGCAGGTTCGCGGACGCGGCCACGGCGAAGGCGAGCGCGACCAGACCGGCCACGTTCATGTCGCGGGCGAAGGCGCCCAGCAGGATCGCGACCGCGCCGATGAACACGGTGGCCCAGCGAGCGGCCCGCATCTCCTCCTTCTCGGTGGCCTTCCCCTTGCGGATGACGTTGGCGTAGATGTCGTGCGCGAACGAGGACGACGAGGCGAGCGTGAGGCCCGCGACGACGGCGAGGATGGTCGCGAAGGCGACCGCCGAGATCACTGCGAGGAGGGTCGCGCCGCCCGTGGTGCCGACGCCGCCGCCCAGATGTTCCGCGAGCTGCGGGGCGGCGGTGTTGCCCGCCGGGTTCTGCGCCTTGATGGCGGCGGGCCCCACCAGGGCGGCCGCTCCGAAGCCGAGCGCGATCGTCATCAGATAGAAGGCGCCGATGATGCCGATCGCCCAGTTCACCGACTTACGGGCGGCCTTGGCGCTGGGCACCGTGTAGAAGCGGATCAGGATGTGCGGCAGGCCCGCGGTACCGAGGACGAGGGCGATGCCCAGCGAGAGGAAGTCGAGCTTGGAGGTGCCGCTCACGCCGTACTTCAGGCCGGGCTCAAGGAACGCTGTGCCCTTGCCGCTCTTCTCGGCCGCCGAGCCGAGCAGGTCGGAGATGTTGAAGTGGAACTTGAGCAGCACCAGGAAGGTCATCACGATGGCGCCCGCGATGAGCAGGACGGCCTTGACCATCTGCACCCAGGTGGTGCCCTTCATGCCGCCGATGGTGACGTACACGATCATCAGGACGCCGACGAGGGCGACGATGAGGATCTTGCCCGCGTCGGTGGTGATGCCGAGCAGCAGCGAGACGAGCACGCCCGCGCCCGCCATCTGCGCGAGCAGGTAGAAGATCGAGACGACGATGGTGGAGGCGCCGGCGGCGGTACGGACCGGCCGCTGGCGCATCCGGTAGGCGAGCACGTCGCCCATCGTGTAGCGGCCGGAGTTGCGCAGCGGCTCGGCGACCAGGAGGAGCGCCACCAGCCAGGCGACCAGGAAGCCGATGGAGTAGAGGAAGCCGTCGTAGCCGAACAGCGCGATGGCTCCGGCGATGCCGAGGAAGGAGGCCGCGGACATGTAGTCGCCGGACACCGCGAGGCCGTTCTGGAAGGCGGTGAACTGGCGGCCGCCCGCGTAGAAGTCGGACGCGTTCTTGGTCTGGCGGCCCGCCCAGAGGGTGATCGCGAGCGTCGCCGCGACGAACACCGCGAACAGGGTGATGATCAGCGGGCGGTGCTCGGTGGTCGAGGAGGCGGCGGCGAGCGGGACGAGGGCGGGGCTCATACGTCGGCCTCCATACGGGACTTGATGACCTCGGCCTGGGGATCGAGCTTGCCCGCGGCGTGCCGCGAGTACAGCCAGGCGATGAGGAAGGTGGTCAGGAACTGGGCGAGTCCGAAGACGAAGGCCACGTTGATGTTGCCGACGACCTTGGTGCCCATGAGGCCGCCCGCGTAGTTGGACAGCAGCACGTACAGCAGGTACCAGCTGATGAAGGCGACGGTCAGCGGGAAGGCGAACGAGCGGTGGGCGCGGCGGAGTTCACCGAATTCCGCGCTCTGCTGCACCGAGACGAACGCCTCGGTACTGGGCTGGGCCGGGCGGGGGACCGCCCCGGCTTCGGGCGGCGACGCGTCGGTGGCCACGGAATCTCCTCGCGGTGCGGATGCGGCGGGAACGGATGGTTCGGACATGGGCCCTCGCTGGGGGGTGGGGATCGCGGTCCCCCTGACAACGGCACGGGGCGCAGCGCGTCTCGGTTCACCCCAGCCGTTTTTTGTCCCCGCCGCGTGCGCGCCCGCTCCCCCACCGGCGCGTGGCGCATCCGCGCACGGCCCGGATCCCACCGGCGCGTGGCGCGTCCACGCACGGCCCGGGGTCACACCAGCGCATGGCGCATCCGCGCACGGCCCGGGGCGCACCGGCGCGTGGCGCATCCGCGCATGGCCCGGGGTCACACCGGCGCGGGACGCGTCCACGCACGGCCCGGGGTCACACCGGCGCGGGACGCGTCCACGCACGGCCCGGGGTCACACCAGCGCATGGCGCATCCGCGCACGGCCCGGGTCACACCAGCGCATGGCGCATTCGTGGACGGTCCGGGGCGCACCGGGCGCGGGACGCATTCACATACGACCCAGGCCGCACCGGTGCGTGGCGCGTTCGCGCACGACCCGGATCACACGGCCCGGGACGCATTCACACACGGCCCGGATGGCACCGGCGCATGGCTCATCCACGCACGACCCGGATCACATCGGCCCGGGACGCATCCACACAAGACCCAGGCCACACCGGCCCGGGACGCATCCACACAAGACCCAGGCCCCACCGACCCGGGACGCATCCACACACGGCCCAGGCCCCACCGACCCGGGACGCGTCCACGCACGACCCAGGCCCCACCGACCCGGGACGCGTCCACGCACGACCCGGATCACACCGGCCCGGGACGCATTCACACACGGCCCAGGTCACACCGGCGCGTGGCGCGTTCGCGCGCGGTCCGGGGTTACTACACGACTTTCTTCGCGAACTCGGCGGAAGTCGTTGATCCGCCGAGATGATCGGCGATAGCTTCACTCCTCGATCCGCCGTGGCGGCCCGGCGGCCCGGCCGCCGTCCCTCACGTCCGTACATACACGTACCGAGAGTTCCGCCAACCCCATGGAGACCCCATGACGTTGCACATCTCCCGTACGCGCCGCGCCGTCGCGGCCTCGGCCGGTCTGGCCACCGCCGTCGCACTCGCGCTGCTCCCCGGCACGGCGACCGCCGCGTCTGCCGGGCCCGGCCCGGCGGACGTGAAGGCCGGGCAGAGCGCCGGGCCCGAGCTGAGTTACATCGTCAACGTCCGCCCGGGCAAGGGGAATTCGTCCCGGGTGCAGCGCGCGGTCGCCGAGGCGGGTGGCTCGGTGCTCCAGGCGTACGACCGGGTCGGCGTCCTCGTCGTGCACTCCGCCAACGCGGACTTCGCCACGACGATGCGCAAGGTCAGGGGCGTCGATTCGGCGGGCGCGACCCGCACCGCGCCGCTGCCCGCGCAGTCCACCACCGATGTGGACGCGCCGAAGAACCTCACCGCGCAGGACCTCAAGGCGCTCTCCGCCAAGGCGGCGCCGGGCGAGGACCCGCTGGAGCCGTTGCAGTGGGACCTGAAGGCGATCAAGGCGGACAAGGCGCACGAGAAGACCCTGGGCAGCTCCAAGGTGACCGTCGGCGTGATCGACACGGGCGTCGACGACACCCACCCCGACATCGCGCCCAACTTCGACCGGTCCAAGTCGGTCAGTTGCATCAGCGGCAAGCCGGACACCACGGACGGCGCCTGGCGTCCGTTCACCACCGGCGGCTCCCCGCACGGCACCCATGTGGCGGGCGAGATCGCCGGCGCCAAGAACGGCGTGGGCATCACCGGGGTGGCGCCCGGGGTGAAGATCGCGGCGATCAAGGTGGCCACGCAGGGCGGCAGCTTCTTCTACACCGAGGCCGTGGTCTGCGGCTTCATGTGGGCGGCCGAGCACCACATCGACGTCACCAACAACAGCTATTACACCGATCCCTGGTACTTCAACTGCACGAACGACCCCGACCAGAAGGCGCTGGTGGAGGCGGTCACGCGGGCGTCGAAGTACGCCGAGTCCAAGGGCACGGTGAACGTGGCGGCGGCCGGCAACGAGAGCTACGACCTCACGTCCGGCTCGATCACCGACCCGTCGAGCCCCAACGACAGCACCCCGGGCAGCCGCGTGATCGACCCGCGTGAATGCCTGGACATCCCGACCCAGCTGCCGGGTGTGGTGACGGTCGCCGCGACCGGCGCCAAGGGCCTCAAGTCGTCGTTCTCGAACTACGGTCTCGGCATCATCGACGTCGCGGCGCCGGGCGGCGATTCGACCGCGTACCAGCCGCCGCAGGCCCCGGCCACCAGCGGCCTGATCCTTGGCCCGGTCCCCGGCGGGACGTGGGCCTACATGGCCGGTACGTCCATGGCGACACCGCACGTGGTGGGTGTGGCGGCGCTCATCAAGTCGCGCCATCCGCATGCCTCGGCCTTCACGGTCAAGGCGCTCCTCGCGCTCCAGGCGGACCGGACGCCGTGCACCACGCCGTACGACATCGACGGTGACGGCAAGGCCGACGCGGTCTGCAAGGGCGGCGCGTTCTACAACGGCTTCTACGGGGCGGGCATCGTCGATGCTCTCAACGCCGTGAAGTAGCAAGGGAGTTGAAGGGGGCCGTCCGCGCCGCGGGCGGCCCCTTCGCCGTGCGTGCTACGGCTTGACGAGGACCTTCAGGGCGGTGCGCTCGTCCATCGCGCGGTACCCGTCGGGCACGCCGTCGATGCCGACCGTGAGGTCGAAGACCGGGGACGGGTCGATGGTGCCGTCGAGAATGTCGGCGAGCAGTTCGGGGATGTAGGTGCGGACGGGGGCGACGCCGCCGCGCAGTGCGATGTTCCGGTCGAACATGACGCCGAGGTCGAGGCCGGTGCCGCTGCCGTGCGGGACGCCGACGTAGCCGATGGCGCCGCCGTCACGCGTGATGTCGACCGCGGTGCGCATGGACTGCTCGGTGCCGACGGCCTCGATGACGGCGTGCGCCCCGTGGCCCCGGGTCAGCGAGCGCACCGCGTCCACGGCGGCCTCGCCGCGTTCGGCGACGACGTCGGTGGCGCCGAAGAGCTTCGCGATGTCGGTACGTGCCGGGTGACGGCCGAGCGCGATGATCCGGTCGGCGCCGAGCCGCTTGGCCGCGAGCACCCCGCACAGGCCGACGGCGCCGTCACCGACGACGGCGACGGTCGACCCGCGCTTGACGCCGGCCCCGATAGCCGCGTGGTGGCCGGTGCCCATGACGTCGGACAGCGCGAGCAGCGCGGTCAGCAGGTGGTCGTCGGATGCGGCATCGGCGGGCAGCTTGACCAGGGTGCCGTCGGCGAACGGCACACGCACCGCTTCGCCCTGACCGCCGTCGGAGCCGACCGAACCCCAGAAGCCGCCCTGCGGGCAGGAGGTGGTCAGGCCTTCGGAGCAGAAGTCGCAGGTGCCGTCGGACCAGACGAAGGGGGCGACGACGAGGTCGCCCTTGCGCAGACCCCGCACCTCGGACCCGGCTTCCTCGACGACGCCCAGGAACTCGTGCCCGATCCGCTGCCCCGGCTTGCGCGCGGACTCGCCGCGGTAGGCCCACAGGTCGCTGCCGCAGATGCAGGCGCGCAGGACACGGACGACCGCGTCGGTGGACACCTGGACCTTCGGGTCCGGCACCTCCTCCACCCGGATGTCGTGGGGGGCGTGGATGACGGTCGCGCGCATGGTGCAGGTCCTTGCCGGTCAGGGGGTGGTTCGGGTGACACGGGTGGTTCGGGTGGTTCGGGACTCCTCACGGTACGCCTGTGCGAGCAGCGCCTGCGCTGCGACGTAGGTCAGCATGATCCAGAAGTCGGGGCGCGGGGGCTGCGGCCAGTCCGCGACGCCGGTGGCGATGAGGGTGTCGGAGAGCAGGAACAGCGCGCCGCCCAGACCGACGAGCGGGCCGAGCCGGGAGGAGCGGTAGGCCATCGCGGTGAGCAGCAGGCTGTATCCGGCGACCGGGATCCGCAGCCCGCCCGGCAGGTCGGTCCAGAGCGCGGCGACGGTGGCGGCCAGGGCGATCCCGTACGCGGCGCCGAGCCAGGGATGCGTCCTGCCGCGCCCGAACAGCACGAGGTAGCAGACGTGCCCGGCGGCGAAGCAGCCCATGCCGAGCAGGAACGCGGCGTCGGCGTCCGAGAGCAGGAACACGTCGCCGCCCCAGCCGCACAGGAGCGCGCCGATGAGCAGCGGGCGGCCGCCCCGCGCGTACACGTGCCCGGCGAGCAGCGGCATGAGCAGCGGCTTGGCGATCAGGTGCCCGGTGCGCCAGCCGGCGAGGAGCGCGACGAGGTCGAGAAGACAGGCGAGCGCGAAGGCGACGAGAAGCGGGGTGATCACGGCGGCGTGCCGTATGCGGGTTGCGGCCGGGGCCGGGGCCGGGGTTGCGCCAGGGGCCCCCGCCGGGCCCGGGGTCGGGGCCGGGGGTGACGCCTCGCCCGGGTCCGTCCCGGGCGGGACGGCGTCCGCGCCGGGACGTGTCATACCGCGCGCTCCGCCACGTTGGCGGGCGCGGCGGCGGGCTCCGTGACCGGCTCGGCGGCGGCCCCGGTGGTCGCTCGCACCGCGGGCCGCGGCTGCCAGCCCGGCCCGCCGAAGACCCGCCCGGCCCGCTCGCGCCAGGTGCTCGCGGCCCGCACGTCGCGGGCGATGGCGGCGTACTCGTGGGTGGCGACGCGCAGCGGGTTGAACGTGGAGATGTTCTTGGTGAGCCCGAACACGGGCCGCTCGGTCTCGACGGTGAACGAGCCGAACATCCGGTCCCAGATGATCAGGATTCCGCCGAAGTTGCGGTCCAGGTAGCCGCCCTGCGAGGCGTGGTGCACCCGGTGGTGCGAAGGCGTGTTGAAGACGAACTCGAACGGCCGGGGCAGCTTGCCGACCCGCTCGGTGTGCACCCAGAACTGGTAGACGAGGTTGGCCGACGAACAGAACGCGAGGACGGCCGGGTGCACGCCGAGCGCGATCAGCGGCACGTAGAAGGGCCATACGGTCCAGGTCGTCCAGGGCTGGCGCAGTGCGGTGGTGAGGTTGAACCTGCGGCTGGAGTGGTGCACCACGTGGCAGGCCCACAGGATCCGGATGACGTGGTGGCCGCGGTGCGACCAGTAGTAGAAGAAATCCTGCCCGAGCAGCATCAGCGGCACGGTCCACCACAGCACGGGGATGCTGAGCGGGGTCAGGGCGTAGACCGCCGCATAGATCGCGACGATGGGAATCTTCCACAGCGCGTCGAAGACCAGACTGCCGAGCCCCATGCCGACGCTGGTGGCGGCGTCCTTCGACTCGTACCCGGTGGCGTCCTCGTCCGGATGGAGGCGGTAGCTCACCATCTCGACGACGGTCAGCAGCACGAAGGCGGGTATCGACCACAGCACGACATCGGGCAGGTTCGGCGACATGCCTGCACCGTAGGGGCGCGGTGGCAGGTCCGGCTAGATGTTGTTACCCACAAGTATGCGAGACGTGTTGTCAGCAGCCTTTGGTGAGTTCCACCAATCGGCGCTCGGCGCGCGGCGTACGATCGCCGGCACTGGTGCGCTCTGGGGGGAGACAACTGCGGTGTCAGGCATGGAAGTTGTGGTCGTACGCCTCGCGAGCACGGTCATGTCGACGCTCGCGAAGTCCGTCCTGGCCCCGAAGCCGGGTGCGGGCCTGGTCGCCGGGCCGTTGCGCCCGCTACCGAAGCCGGCGTCGCCGGACCGCCTCGCGAGGGTCCTGGGACAGCGCCTGGAGGAGGCTTACGCGCGACTCCCCGAGCACGAGCGCACGGCGGCCCTTTACGCGGTGCGGGACGGCTTCGCGGCCGCCGGCGCGCTCGACGCGGACCGGCTCTTCTCCCTGGGCCTGGCCCCGGAGCGGCTGGCCGCCGAGGTACGCCGCCCGCACCCGGGCCCCGGCGAGGCCCTCTATGAGGAGCTCCTGACCCTGTGCTGCGCGCACGTCCTGGAACAGCTCACGGCGCATCCCTCCTTCGCGGCGCGGGCGGCGGTGGAGCAGGCCAGGTCTGCCGAGGCTGCGCGCGAGCTCATCGAGGACCTACGCGACCGGGTGGGCCCGCGCCCCGAGGCGGCCGCTCTCGCCTTCGAGGAGACGTACGCGCGGTACGTGGCGCGGACGCACAGCCGCCTGGAACTGTTCGGCCTGACCCTCGGGCGCTCGGCGGGCGAGTGGCCGCTGGACACGGCGTACATCAGCCTGGCCGTCAGCGGCGAGCCACGCCAGGCGGTGGGTCTCCCCGACGCCCAGCTCACCACGGTGAGCGTCGAGCAGGCGCTGGCCGGCACGGACCGGCTGCTGCTGCGCGGCCCGGCGGGCTCGGGCAAGTCCACGCTGGTGCAGTGGCTGGCCCTGAACGCGGCCCGCCGGACCTTCGGCCCCGGACTGGCCGACTGGAACAGGTGTGTTCCCTTCGTGCTGCGGCTGCGGGCCTTCACCGCGGCCGAGTCCCTGCCGATGCCGGAGGACTTCCTGCGGGCGGCCGGAGTGCCGCTGGCCCCCGCGCCCGGCTGGGCCGAGTCGCTCCTGACCGAGGGGCGGGCCCTGGTCCTGGTGGACGGCGTGGACGAGGTGCCGATGCGGCTGCGGGCTCGCACGGAGGCGTGGCTGAAGTCGCTGGTCACCGCTTTCCCTCAGGCCCGGTACGTGGTGACGACGCGGCCGTCGGCGGTGCCGGAGGACTGGCTGGCGGGCCGCGGCTTCGTGGCGCACTCGCTGCTTCCGATGGAGCGGGACGACGTGCGCGCGTTCGTGGCGCACTGGCACCAATCTGCGCGACTGGCCTGCCCGGACGCCGAGGAGCTGGCCCGCCTGGACTCCTACGAGCAGTCGCTCCTCACCGCGGTGAGCTCCCGGCGCGATCTGGGGCGGCTCGCCACCAACCCGCTGATGTGCGCGCTCCTGTGCGCCCTGAACCGGGATCGCCGCATGCAACTTCCGCGCGCGCGAAAGGAGTTGTATGACGCGGCGCTCGACATGCTGCTCGTACGCCGCGACACGGAGCGCGAGATCACCGGCGTCGAGGGGGTCGCCCTCACCCGGGACGAACAGACGGCCCTGCTGCAACGCCTCGCGTACTGGCTGATCCGCAACGGGCTCACGGAGGCGGGCCGAGGCGAGGCCGCGTCGATGGTGGCGGGGTGGCTCGGCGCGATGCCGCAGGTGACGGGCGAGCCGGACCAGGTCTTCGCGCACCTGCTGATCCGCAGCGGGCTGCTGCGCGAGCCGGTGCCGGGCTCGGTGGGCTTCGTGCACCGCACCTTCCAGGACTACCTGGGCGCGAAGGCGGCGGTGGATGAGCGGGACTTCGGGGTCCTTGTGCGCAACGCGCACGACGACACGTGGGACGACGTGGTGCGGATGGCAGTGGGGCATGCGCGGGTGGACGAACGCGCGCGTCTGCTGCGGCAGTTGATGCGCCGCGCCGATCACGCGCCGCGGCTTCGGCATCGTTTGGTGCTGTTGGCCGCGGCCAGCCTGGAGCACGCCCCGGAGCTGGATCCACTGGTGCGGGCCGAGGTGGAGGAGCGGGCCCGGGAGTTGATGCCCCCGCGCACCTGGGACGAGGCGGAGGCCCTGGCCAAGGTGGGGCCGCTGGTGCTTGAGCTGCTGCCGGGGCCGGAAGGGTTGTCCGAGGACGAGGCGGCCTGTGTGGTGCGGACGGCTGGGCTGATCGGCGGGGATACGGCGCTGGGGGTGATCAGGCGGTTCCGGGAGGATGAGCGGCCGAAGGTGCGGGTGCAATGCGCCATGTCATGGAGCAAGTTCGACGCAGCCGAGTACGTAACAGAGGTGCTGAATCCACCCTCTGGGTGGGACACCACGTATCTCACCGTACGCACCGAGGAGCAGCTGGCACAGCTAAGCCGGCTGCGCGAAGTACGGATGATCAATCTAGAGGGCGACCGTGCACTGCCGGAGATCATTCTCACCCGTCGAAGCCTGACCGCTTTGAACCTCTATGCGAACGGCGTCGTCGATGACCTGGCCCCCTTGCGTCAGCTCAGCTCTTTGAAACGCCTGGCACTCAGCAATTGTCCGGCCGTCACGGATCTCACACCGGTCCGCGACCTGCCCTCCCTCCGCGACCTCGGCCTGACCGCGCTCTCGCCGGACCTATGCCTGACCCCTCTGGCCGGACTCGACCGACTGCAGTCCCTCACCCTGGGGATCCCGGGTGAGACCCGGCGGCTTGCCGACCTCCCGGCTCCGGACGGCCTCCTCACCCTGGGGCTATTCCGGGGATCGGAGAGGATCAGCCTGAGCGGTCTGGAGCGCTGGCCGGACCTCCACAACCTGACCGTCACGGGTGGCCTTCAGGCCGGGGAACTGGCCCATCGCTCCACCCTGCCTAAGCTGCGCACCCTGCAGATCTGTGACTGTCCAACTTTCGCCCCGGCCACATTGATCCAGCACCACGGGCTGATCGGCCTCCACCTGCTCAACTGCCGCCTGGACGCCGGCCTGGCTATCTTGCGCGAGCTGCCGGATCTGCGGTATTTGGCGCTTCATAACTGCACGGGCCGGATCGACTTGAGCCCCCTCATCCATCTGCACCAACTTCACATCCGGTACAGCGGTACGGAAGTCCAAGGCGCCGACCTCATCCCGCCCAACCGTCTGGAACGGTACTGACCCTCACACCCCCACCGCCCCCAACAGCACCCCCGCCCCGTAAGTGACCGCCATCGCCACCGCGCCCCCGCCCACATTCCGCAGGACCGCGCGGTTCGCCGGGGCCGAGCCCAGGCGGGCGCTCCACCAGCCGGTGAGGGCGAGCGCGGCCAGGACCGAGCCGACCGTCACATACAGGCGGACCGGCGACGGGGGCAGCACGATCGCGAGGAGGGGGAGCAGCGCGCCCGCCGTGAAGGCGAGGAAGCTGGCCCATGCCGCGTGCCAGGGGTTGGTGAGTTCGTCGGGGTCGATGCCCAGCTCGACGGCGGCGTGCGCGCGCAGCGCGTCGCGTTCGGTGAGCTGGACCGCCGCCTCCCGGGCCACCTCCTCGCTGAGCCCGCGCTGCGCCAACAGGCTGGTGAGCTCGGCCAGTTCGGCCTCCGGCGACTCCTTCAGTTCGCGGCGCTCCATGGCGAGCGCGGCCTTCTCGGAGTCACGCTGGGTGGAGACCGAGACGTACTCGCCGGCCGCCATGGACATGGAGCCGGCCAGCAGTCCTGCCAGGCCCGCCGTCAGGAGGGCCGAGCGGTCGTCGGTCGCGCCGGCCACGCCCACGACGAGGCCCGCGGTGGAGACGATGCCGTCGTTGGCGCCCAGGACCGCGGCCCGCAGCCAGTTGAGCCGCGAGCCGAGCGCCCCGTTGTGCGCCTCGTCGTGCTGGTCGGATGAGCTCATGCGGGGCAGGGTCTCACCCGGCCCTCACCACACGCGCACCGACCCACCGAGCGCGAACGCGGGGCTCGACGCCTCGGCCGGTATCTCCTTCAGCGGCTCGGCGATCTCCGCCACCGTGGGGCCGACCCGGGCCGCGATCCCGTCCAGGAACGGCAGGTCGAAGCCGTAGACACGGGCCGCGTTGCCCCCGGTCATCGCCGCGACCTCCTCGCTCGGCACACCCGCGTACGCGATCCGCAGGCCCTCCCGCGAGAAGGGCGTGGTGCCCTCGTCGTGCGGGTAGTCGCTGCCCCACATGATCTTGTCGAGGCCGATACGGTCCCGTAGCGGCACCTCGTGCGGCCGCATGAAGCTCGCGCCGACGAAGCAGTTGTCCCGCCACACCTGCGAGGGCCCCTTGCCCATCGAATCGGCAAGCCCCGCGCCGAACTTGGACTCCGCCGTGGACGCCTTCGTCGCGGCCGCGACCAGCCGCCCGTGGTAGTAGTCCAGCATGTCGAGGACGCCGGGGATCCAGCCCGAACCCTGCTCGGTGAGCACGAGGTCGAGGTCCGGGTGGCGGGTGAAGACCCCGCCGAATATCAGGTGCCACAGCGCCCGGTGCGAGAACCACGTCGTCTCCACCATGAACACCGCCCGCGCGGCCGGCTCCTCCCCGAGCGGCGGGGATGCGGACCCGCCGTGGTGGTTGACCGGCACGCCGAGCTCGGCGCAGACCGCCCAGATCGGGTCGTAGACGGCGGAGTAGAGCTCGGGGACCCCCGAGCCCGGCGGGACGCCCGGCAGCAGGATGCCACCGGTCAGGCCCGCGTCCTTGGCCCGGCGGATCTCGCGCACCGCCTCGTCCACGTCGTTGAGGAGGATCTGCGCGACGCCCGCCCGGCGTCCCGGCGCCTCGGAACAGAAGTCGGCGAGCCAGCGGTTGTGCGCGCGCAGGCCCGCCCAGCGCTGCTCGAACTCCTCGCGTGTGGGGGCGGGCGCCATGAGGGAGGCGGACGGGAAGAACGGCGGGATCGTGTTGGGGAAGAGGACTTCCGCGACGATGCCGTCCGCCTCCAGCTCGGCCAGCCGGCGGGCCGAGTTCCAGTTGCGGTCGGCCGTGTCGGCCATCAGGTCCTCGTACGGATTGACGTAGGTGGCGGCCCACGCGTCAAAGGCGTCGTGGTACTTCGACTCCAGGTAGGGCCGGTAGTCCAGGAGATCGGCCCCGGCGTGACAGTCCGCCGAGATGACCGTGTAGCGCTCGTTCATCGTGTTACCCCCAGGGCCGGGAAGTCGTGTTCGGTCAGCCAGTGCCGGCCCACCTCGCGCGAGCGCGCCCAGGACGCCTCGACCGCCACCTGGTCGTCGGGCTGGCCGAGTTCGGCGGGGGTCGGCCCGATCCGGCGGGCGAGCGGTGCGAGCTTGGCGGTGTCGAAGCCGAAGACCTCCGCCGCCGCGAGGCCGAGCATCCGCCGGGTCTCGCTCACCGGGATGTCGTGGAAGGTGGTGCGCAGCCACTCACGGGTGTTGGGCCAGGTGCCCTCCGGGTGCGGGAAGTCGGAGCCCCACAGGATGTTGTCGACGCCGATCTCGTAGCGCTGGGCCAGTTCGCGGCGCTTGGTGTTGGTGGCGCAGATGAAGATCTGCCGGTCCAGGTACTCGCTCGGCGGGCGCTTCAGCTCGGCGAACGGCGAGAGCTTCTTGCCGCCGTGCGCGCCGAGATAGAGCCGGTCCATGAACCACAGCAGGTTCGGCAGCCACCAGCAGCCCGACTCCGCCACCCCGAACGTGAGCCCTGGGTGCCGTTCGAAGACGCCGGACCACAGCAGGAACCAGAGCGGGCGCGCGGGCCACCACGTCACCTCGGAGACGTAGATGCCCAGGTGATCGCCGTACTCGTGACGCGGGGCCGCGCCCGAGTGGGTCACCAGCGGCATGCCGGTCTCGGCGGCCGCCGCCCACACCGGGTCGTAGCGACGGTCGTGATAGGGCGCCTTGTCCACCCACATCGAGGGGATCATCAGCGCGCCGAGCCCGGACTCCTTTGCCCGGTGGATCTCGGCGACGACCCGGTCGACCTCGCCCGTGACGGGCAACAGGGCCACCCCGCAGTGCCGTTCGGGGTGGTGGCCGACGAACTCGGCGAGCCAGCGGTTGTGTGCCTGCGCGCCTGCCATGCCGAGGTCGGGGTCCTGGTCGCCGGAGAGACCAAGGCCGACCCCGAAGGGGGCTGCGGTGCGGCTGTCGACGGCGTCCGCGTCGGGGAAGACGACCTCGCCGGCCACTCCGTCCCCGTCGAGTTCCTTGATGCGCTGCGCCGGGTCCCAACCGCCGCGCAGCCCTTCCTCGTTGTCGCTGAACCAGCGGTCGGCGAAGGCCTCGTTGCGTACGCCGAGCCGGGTCATCTCCTCGCGGCGGCGGTCGCGCCCCGCGAGGAACACGTCGAACTCCCGGTGGAAGCGGGCGTCCAGATAGGGCCGGTACTCCTCGGTGGGGAGCCCGGCGTGGCAGTCGGAGGAGACGATCAGGTACGGGTCGTTCTGCGCGGTTCGGGCTGTTTCCCGCGCTGCTTCTCCCGCTGCTTTTTTCTGCGCGTTCCGCGCCGTGTCCTGTGCTGCGTTCTGTGCCGTGTCCTGTGCTGCGTTCTGTGCCGTGTCCTGTGCCGCGTTCCGTGCCGTGGCCTGTGCCGCGTTCCGCGCTGCGTTCTGTGCTGTCATCGCACGTCCCTCGTCAGTCCAGAATGAAGCTCTCCAAATACGCCGGGTTCGCCCGGTCGAGCATCGACGTCGAACGCGCCCGGATCTGCCGGTCGCTGTGCTCGCTCGCCGGGAGCATCCAGAACCGGTCGGCGCGGATCCCGTCGACGACCTCCGCGGCCACGTCCTCGACCGGGGTGAACTCGATCTCCCGGCCCGCCGCCTTCATGGCCGACTCCCACTGGTCGAGGCTGCGGTAGGGGGTCCTGCGCGGCCGCTCCTTGGCGTACCGCTCGGGCCGGTTGCGGTGCGACTCCCACAGTCCGGTGCGCAGCATGTGCGGTCCGGGAAAGAGCACCGAGGCGCCGACCGGGACCCGTTCCGCCTTGAGGTGGGCGTACAGGGACTCGGTCATCGTGACCACCGCCGACTTGGTGACGGCGTACACGGACGCGGTCGGCAACGGGGCGATTCCGCCGTCCCCGGAGGAGGTGTTGACGACCCGGCCCGGCTCGCCGCCCGCGATCATGCGGGGCACGAAGGCCTGGATGCCGTGGAAGACGCCCCACACGTTGACCGCGAAGGCCCACTTCCAGTCGTTGACCTCGTGCTCCCACATCCGGCCCTCGGCGCCTGAGCCGACGCCCGCGTTGTTGCAGAGCACGTGCACGGCGCCGAAGGTGTCGTACGCGGCGTCGGCGAGCGCCGTCACGGACTCCCGCTCGCTGACGTCGACGGTACGGGCGAGCACCCGCGCCCCGTCCTCGCGCAGCTGCCCGGCCGCCTTCTCCAGGGCGCCCTCCTCGACGTCGGCGAGGACGACCTTCAGGCCCTCCGCGGCGAACCGCCGGGCCATCGCGAGCCCGATCCCGCTCGCCGCGCCGGTGACGACGGCGACCTGCCCCTGCCTCAGCTCCATGCTCAGACGCTCCCCTCGGGCGGCCCGTCCAGGATCTGCCGGGCGTCGTCGTAGCGCTGGTGGATGTACGGCAACAGGGCCTGGGCGCTGACCCGTTCGGCCACGGTGCCCTTCTGGTCGGTGGTCTTCTCGCCGATGGTGATCTCGACGACGCGGCGCACCGGCAGATCGGCCACGGGGTCGTACATCGACTCGCGCAGCACCACATCGCCGGTGATCTTCTCCAGCGTGCGCACCTTCTCGTTGCGTACGCAGTGCACGAGGACGGGTCCTGCGTCGAAGCCATCGCCGTCGACGGCGGGCAGGAACTTGAAGTAGAAGTCGGTCTTCCGCGTGGGCCCGGGCAGCGGCAGCGGGCCGTCCACGGCGCCCCGCACCTCGACGAAGGCGATGCCGTGCCGGGCGAGCGAGGCCCGTACGACCAGGCCGTCGCGTTCGACGACCACCTCGCCGAGCTTCTTCGGCTCGCCGAACACCTCGCGCCCGCCGATCAGGGCCCGCTCGTGGGTCATCGGCATGACCAGCGGATACCAGCCCTCCTGCCCGTCATGCACGGCGGCGACCGCGACCGAGCCGGCGCCGAGCGGGTAGCCGGGCAGGTCGACCTTGCTGATGTTGGCCCGCACCAGCGGGCGTTCGGCGGGTTTCAGCGGCGGCGGGAGCACGGCCGCGACCGCGTCGGGGTCGCTCTCCCAGACCGCCACCACGCCGGTCGACCAGATGTCGGGGAGCTTGGAACTCGCGGTGCGCGCGGCCTGGATCTCGGCCTCGGTGCGCGCCCCGTACCGTACGCGTGCCATGTCGTACCACCCTTCTCAGGCTGTTCTCCTCCGGGGGCCTGTAACACAGTTACACCGTGCTCGATGAAGGGTAAAGAGCCGTGCGGGTACGGGAATTGAGGGGGCATCAGATATGGCGCGTGTGTCGCTCACCCGGGAGGAGATCCTGGTCGCGGCCGGATCGCTGGTCAGACGGCACGGGCCGGCCGCCCTGACCATGCGCGGGCTCGCCGCCGAACTCGGCACGGCGGTCACCTCGATCTACTGGCACGTCGGCAACCGCGAGTCCCTTCTGGACGCGCTGGTCGAGCGGACCGTCGAGGAGCTGGGCGAGATCGTGCCGCGCGGGCGCACACCGGCCGCGCGGGTGGTCTCGGTCGCCCGCGCCCTGCGCCGCGAGCTGCGCGCCCGTCCCCATCTCATCGCGATGGTGCACGAACGCGGCCTGACCGAGCGGATGTTCTTGCCGGCCCAGCAGGCCCTGGTCCACGAGATGCACGCGGCGGGCCTGCGCGGCGCCCGGGCGGCGCGGGCGGTGCGGGCCGTCCAGTTCCAGGTGGTGGGGTACGTCCTGGTCGAGCGGAACCGGGAGCGCGCTCCGCGCCAGCGCCCGGCGGAGGAGGAACTGTGGCAGCCGGCGGCGGCCGGGCAGGACCCCGCGCTGGCCCGCGCGCTGGCGGCGCCGGTGGACCAGGACCGGCTGTTCGCCGATTCGGTGAGGGCGCTCGTGGCGGGACTGCTCGCGGGCACGGAAGCGGGACGCGGGACGCGGGGCGCGGGGCACGGGACGCGGGGCACGGAAGCGTGACGTGGGAGGCGGAACGCGGAACGTGGGAGGCGGAACGTGGGAGGCGGAACGTGGAACGTGGGAGGCGGAACGTGGGAGGCGGAACGTGGGAGGCGGCACGCGGAACGCGGGACGCGGAACGCGGGACGCGGCACATGGAAGGCGGCACGTGGAAGGCGGCACGTGGAAGGCGGCACGCGGAACGTGGGAGGGGCGAAGCGGGAGGCTCGGCGTCGGGGGCTTCGCCCGCCGCACCGGTGCGCGCGAGGTGTGTGCCGGCGCTCACCCGGCCACCCGCGGGGGTGGCTTCCGCGTGGCCGGGCGGGGGCACATATCGGCTGATCCGGGCGCCAGTTGAGGGGCGCGGGCCGCTGGGGCCGGGCCTGGGGCGGCCCGTCGTGGTCCCGGCCGCGGCCCGCGCTGTCAGTGCGGACCCGTATTCTCTGTGACCATGCTCGACGACCTGACGACAGCAGCGACGTGGCCGGCCGCCTACCCACCGGGGTACGCGGTCGTCGACGTGGAGACCACCGGCCTCGCCCGAGACGACCGGATAATCTCGGCTGCCGTCTACCGGCTCGACGCGCAGGGCAACGTCGAGGACCACTGGTACACGCTGGTCAACCCCGAGCGCGACCCCGGCCCGGTGTGGATCCACGGGCTGACAAGTGACGTGCTCGAAGGGGCCCCGCTCTTCCCGGACGTCGCCGAGGAGTTCGCTGCCCGGCTCGACGGGCGGGTCCTGGTCGCGCACAACGCCATCTTCGACTGGCAGATGATCGCGCGCGAGTACGCGCGGGCCGAGCGCACCGCGCCGGTCAAGCAGCGGCTGTGCACCATCGCCCTGTCCAAGGAGCTCGCCCTCCCGCTGCCCAATCACAAACTGGAGTCGCTGGCCGCGCACTACGGCGTCGTGCAGCAGCGCGCGCACCACGCGCTCGACGACGCGCGGGTGCTGGCCGAGGCGTTCCGGCCGAGCCTGCACGCGGCGGCGTCCGGCGGAGTGCGCCTCCCGCTCCTGGAATGCCGGCCGCTCACCGAGTGGACGGACTCACCCGCGGCCCCCCGCATCGGATACCAGGCCTCCTACCGTGGCGGCTCGGGCACCTGGCGGGCCTCGCGCAAGCGCCCCGCCTGCCCCCATCCCAACCCCGGCCGCTATGAGCCGGACCGGCCGCTGAAGCAGGGGATGCGGGTGGCGTTCTCCGGCGACACCTCCGTCGACCGCGAGTTGTTGGAGGACCGGGCCGTCGAGGCGGGGCTGCACGTGGCGACCAGCGTCTCGCGCCTGACCAGCCTGCTCGTCACCAACGATCCGGACTCGGCGACCTCCAAGACCGTCAAGGCGAAGTCGTTCGGCACACCGGTCGTGGACGAGGCCGCCTTCACCCAGTTGCTCCGGGACGTGACACCCGCCGACGGCTGAGCCCGGCGCCCCGGCCCGCGCCGCACCCAACCGGCAGACGGGTGAGTGCCGGGCGCGGCGCGCACCGCGCGCGCCGCGCAGCCCTCACCCTGTGGCGCATGGCACGTTGCGAGGTCTGCGGAAACGACTACGGGATGTCCTTCGAGGTGCACGCGCAGGGCGCGGTGCACGTCTTCGACTGCTTCTCCTGCGCCATCCACCGCATGGCGCCCATCTGTGAACACTGCCGGGTCCAGATCATCGGCCAGGGGGTCGAGGTCGAGGGCGCGTGGTACTGCGGGGCGCACTGTGCCCGCGCGGAGGGAAAGGCGGGCATCGTCGACAAGGTCTGACCCTCTTCCCGCCCCCTCCTCCTCCCACCCCACTCAGCGCACCCCGTGGCCCGAGTTGTACGGTCATGGGGTGTACCGCTTCTTGTTGTCCCGGCAGTGGGTGCTCGTCACCCTTCTGGCCCTGGCCCTCATCCCCACGATGATCGAGCTGGGCTTCTGGCAGCTGCACCGCCACGAGCACAAGGTCGCCCAGAACACGCTGATCGCCGACAACCTGAAGGCGCAGCCGCTCCCGGTGACCGAGCTCACCTCGCCCGGCCACACGGTCCCGCGGTCGGACTACTGGCGCAAGGTCAGCGCGACCGGCACCTGGGACACGGCGCACGAGGTCGTCGTGCGGCGCAGGACCGCGGCCGACGGCCGGGTCGGCTACCACGTGCTCACCCCGTTCGTCCTGGACGACGGCCCGACCGTGCTGGTCAACCGGGGCTGGATCGCCGACGACGGCAACCAGACGGACTTCCCGAAGATCCCCGCGCCGCCCCGCGGCAAGGTCACCATCTCCGGCCGCCTGATGGCCGACCAGACGACCGCGGCCAGCGGCATCAAGGACGTCAAGGGCCTGCCGCCCCGCCAGGTCATGCTGATCAGCAGCGCCCAGCAGGCCAAGACGCTGGGCCGGCCGGTGCTCGGCGGATACATCGAGCAGACCGCGCCCGAACCGCCCGGCGACTCCCCCGAACTGATTCCCGCCCCCGACGACAGCTCCATCGGCCCGCACATGGCGTACGCCGTCCAGTGGTGGCTGTTCTCGGCCGCGGTGCCGGTCGGCTGGTTCATCCTCGTACGCCGTGAGAAGCAGGACCGCGAGGCCGCCGAGGCCGAGCCCGCCATGACGCCGGAGCACGCGGCTGCTTAGCAATTTGCCCGGCCGGGAACACGCCTTGGCGTGACCCAACGTACACAGCGCATCGAGGACTACGCCCTCATCGGCGACCTGCAGACCGCGGCACTCGTCGGCCGGAACGGCTCCGTCGACTGGCTCTGCCTGCCCCGCTTCGATTCGGCCGCCTGCTTCGCGGCACTGCTCGGTGACGAGAACAACGGCCACTGGCGGATCGCCCCCGCCGAGGCAGGACACACGGGGCAGTGCTCACGGCGCGCCTATCTGGACGACTCGCTCGTCCTGGAGACCTTCTGGGAGACCCGCACCGGCACGGTCAAGGTCATCGACTTCATGCCGCAGCGCGATGTGGCGCCCGATGTGGTGCGCATCGTGGAGGGTGTCAGCGGCACCGTCGAGATCAGCTCCGTCCTTCGGCTGCGCTTCGACCACGGCCATGTGGTGCCCTGGATGCGCCGTTCGGACGGACACCGCGTGGCGGTCGCGGGCCCCGACTCGGCGTGGCTGCGCAGCGAGCCCGAGGTCAAGACGTGGGGCCAGGACCTGAGTACGCGCTCGTCCTTCACCGTCGACAAGGGGGAGAAGGTCGCGTTCGTCCTCACCTGGCACGCCTCGCACGAGCCGCGCCCAAACCTCATCGACCCCTACGAATCCCTCGAACAGTCCCTCGCCGACTGGCGGGAGTGGTCGGCGCGCTGCCGCTACCGCGGCCCCTACCGGGACGCCGTGATGCGCTCCCTGATCACCCTCAAGGCCCTCACCTACGCCCCCACCGGCGGCATCGTGGCCGCGCCCACCACCTCGCTGCCCGAGGAGATCGGCGGCATCCGCAACTGGGACTACCGCTACTGCTGGCTGCGCGACTCCACCCTCACCCTCGAAGCGCTCCTGTCGGCCGGCTACCTGGAGGAGGCCGGCCACTGGCGTGACTGGCTGCTGCGGGCCGTGGCGGGCGACCCCGCGGACCTCCAGATCATGTACGGGATCGCCGGCGAGCGCAGGCTCCCCGAGAGTGAACTCCCCTGGCTGAAGGGCCACTTCGGGTCGGCGCCGGTACGGATCGGCAACGCGGCCGTCGAGCAGCTGCAACTCGATGTGTACGGGGAGGTCGTCGACTCGCTGTACCTGGCGCGCCGTGCGGGCCTCAAGAGCGAGTCGCACGCCTGGAACATCCAGCTCAGCCTGCTCGGCTTCCTCGAACAGCGCTGGCGCGAACCGGACGAGGGCCTGTGGGAGGTGCGCGGGCCGCGCCGGCACTTCGTCCACTCCAAGGTGATGGCCTGGGTGGCGGCGGACCGCGCGGTGCGCACCCTGGAGGCGGAGCCGACACTGCGCGGCGACGCGGAGCGCTGGCGGCGGATGCGCGACGAGGTGCACGCGGAGGTGTGCGAGAAGGGCTACGACCCGGTCCGCAACACCTTCACCCAGGCCTACGGCTCCTCCGAACTGGACGCGGCGACCCTGCTCATCCCCCGGGTCGGCTTCCTGCCGGCGGACGATCCCCGGGTGGTCGGCACGGTCGACGCGGTCCGCGCCGAGCTCGGCCAGGGCGGGTTCGTACGTCGCTACAGCACCGACGGCGCGACCGAGGACGTCGACGGCCTGCCGGGCGACGAGGGCACCTTCCTGGTGTGCTCGTTCTGGATGGCAGACGCGCTGCGCCTGACGGGCCGGGTCAAGGAGGCACGGGAGATGTTCGAGCGGCTTCTGACCCTGCGCAACGACGTGGGGCTGCTCGCCGAGGAGTACGACCCGGTGTCCGGGCGTCAGCTCGGCAACTTCCCGCAGGCGTTCAGCCACATCGGCCTGGTCGCCACCGCCTGCGCGATGGAACCGGACTGCGGCGACGAGGCAGGATAGGCGCATGGATCTTGGACTGAAGGACCGCGTGTACGTAGTCACCGGCGCCTCGCGGGGTCTCGGCCTCGCCGTCGCCCGCGCGCTGGTCGCGGACGGCGCGAAGGTGGTCGTCACCGGCCGCGACGAGACGACCCTGAAGGGGGCGGCCGCCGGACTCGGCACCGGCGTGCTGCCGGTGGCCTGCGACAACGCCGACCCGGAGTCGGCGGCACGGCTCATCGCCGCCGCGCGCGACCACTTCGGGCGCTTCGACGGGGTGCTCATCAGCGTGGGCGGCCCGGCGCCGGGCTTCGTCGCGGACAACACCGACGAGCAGTGGCGGTCCGCCTTCGAATCGGTCTTCCTCGGCGCCGTCCGGATCGCCCGCGCCGCCGCTGCCGAGCTCGACGAGGGCGGGGTGATCGGCTTCGTGCTGTCCGGCTCCGTGCACGAACCGATCCCCGGCCTGACCCTCTCCAACGGGCTGCGCCCCGGGCTGGCGGGGTTCGCCAAGTCGCTCGCCGACGAGCTGGGCCCGCGCGGCATCCGCGTCGTGGGGCTGCTTCCGGCCCGCATCGACACGGACCGGGTCCGTCAGCTCGACGAGCTGTCCGGCGACGCGGATGCGGCGCGCGCGGCCAACGAGGCGAGGATTCCGCTGCGCCGCTACGGCACGCCCGAGGAGTTCGGCCGCACGGCCGCCTTCCTGCTCTCCCCCGCGGCCTCGTATCTGACCGGCGTCATGCTTCCGGTGGACGGCGGGGCACGGCACGGCTTCTGACCGGCGTCATGCTCCCGGTGGACGGCGGGGCACGGCACGGCTCCTGACCGGCGTCATGCTCCCGGCGGACGGCGGGGCATGGCACGGCTTCCGACCGGCGCGGCCGGGGGCCCGGGGTCCACCGGCGCGACCGGGGGGGGCGGGGCCGACTGCGCCCGGGCTCCCGCCCCACGCCCTTCAGGGCCTCAACTCACGCGCCGCGCCCGGTGTTTGACCGCCCGCAGCCGGACCTCGGCAGGCAGCTCCGTGAGGCCCGCCGAGGTCCTGGCGTGGGCCAGCGACTCCTCGTCGAGGCGTACGAGCGCCACCGCCGGCCGGGCGTGCGGCTCAAGGAGCAGGGCCACCCGTGCGGCCGGCGCGGTCCGCCTGCCCGCCAGGACGACCTTCGCCCGCGCCACCCCGTCCAGGGTCTCCGCCTCGCTTTCGAGCACCGACTCCAGGGCCCGGCCGCGCAGCAGCGCGCCCTCCCCGTCGCCGGAATCCACCAGGATCTCGGCGAGGCGGGCCCGGCGCAGCTGGGCGAGCAGCCACCACAGGGCGAGCAGCACGAGCAGCGCAAGGACGGCGATCACGACGGGCCACCACCAGTCCTGGTCGTGCCAGTGGACCCGGCGTGACCGGCTCACGAGTACATCGCGCTTGGTGCCCCAGGGCCACCAGGAGGGCACGTCGAGGCCAAGCCCGGCGGCGAGGACCGCGCCGCCCACGAGGAACAGCACGAGGCCGACGAGGCCGAGCACCACCCGATTGACCGTCCGCAGCATGGTTCAGCCCTTCCGTGCCGGGCGGCTGACCCGCACGGCGAGCCCGGGCGGCCCGGCAAGGCCGAGCTCCCGGATCCCCGCGCCGAGCGCCGCGTCCATGTCGGCCCGTACGTCGTCGAGTTCACGAAAGTGCGACAGGGCGCGCACGACGACCCGGCGGCGCCTCACACGGACCCGCGCCGACTGGACGCCGGCCACTTCCATGGCCCGGTCGCGCAGCACGAGCGCCGCCGCGCCCCGGTCGAGCCCGGCGTGCACGGCAGGCGACGGGCTGCGCATCGGCAGGATGCTCCGCAGGCCCGGGGTCAGCGCGAGCACGATCAGCCAGACACCGATGAGCGCCACGGCGCCCGCGCCGGCGAGGACCGCCACGTCGTCCATGGGGTGCCCGGCCAGCCAGTCGGCGAGCCTGACGCGCCAGCGCATCGCGGGGCGGTGGGCGCGCACCGATGCGACGTCGTACAGGAGGAACCCGGCCGCGGCCAGGATCACCAGGGCGAGCAGTCCGGCGGGGATGCGGCGCGCCGACCAGAATCGGCCCACCCTGCCGCCCTCGCCGTCGGCGAGTACCGGCACCGGGTCGTAGACGGCGCCCGACGCGGCCTGGTCGAGCCCGGCGCCGGGCGACGGTCCGTCGCCCTTCTCGATCACGGGCAGCCGCTGGGTGCTGCCTTCGCCTTCGTGCGGGTGGCTCATCGGATCCTCCCCCGGCTCGCCGTGGCCGCGTCCGCGGTGTGCAGACGCTCGATCTGCACCGCCACTTCGGGCACCTCCATGCCCGCCAACGCCCTTACCCGCTCGGCGACTTGGCGACGCACCGCGCGGCACTGGCCGCCGAGGTCGCCGGGGTAGCCGAGCTCGACACTGACCCGCACCCGGGCCACGTCCTGGTGCACGGTGACGGCGGCGTGCGGCGGGGCGCCCCCTTCGGGCGCCGTCTCCAACGCCTCCCTCGCCGCCTGCGCGGCGATCTTCGCCACGACCCGGTCGGCGATCCTGGTGGCGCCGCGCTCGGCGGGCTCGATCCGTTCGGCCACCGCCATGGGTCAGCGCCGCCGGTCGCCGCGGTCGCGCGGGCGGAAGAAGTCACCGGGTTCGAGGTCACCGTCCAGGAACCGGCCCGCCACGAATCCGATCGCACCGAGCGCCGCGACCAGCACGAAGGCCCCGAAGCCACCGAAGTATCCGGCGAAGGCGAGCGCCATGCCGGCCATCAGGCCAACCACCGCCATACTCATGCTGAGCTCCTTGGTCCCATGAGTTCCATGGGTTCCTGCCCGACCGTGCGGTCGGGCGTGGCCCGTCGGGGGCCGCCGAAAGGTGAAGTGGGCCCCGTGGGGCCGGCGGAGTTACTGGAGCCGGGACTCCGGCTCCTCGTCCTCGTCGTCGGGCAGCTTCACATCGCTGACCGCGAGGTTGACCTCGACGACTTCGAGCCCGGTCATCCGCTCCACCGCGGAGATCACGTTCTCGCGGACATCACGGGCCACCTCGGCGATCGACACGCCGTAGTCGACGACGATTTCGAGATCGAGCGCGGTCTGCACCTCGCCCACCTCGGCCTTGACCCCGCGGGTCACGGCCGGCTTGCCGCCCGGCACCCGGTCTCTGACCGCGCCGAACGTGCGGGAAAGGCCACTGCCCATGGCGTGCACGCCCACGACGTCCCGGGCCGCGAGCCCGGCGATCTTCTCGACGACGCCGTCGGCGATCGTGGTGCGGCCCCTGCCGCCCGGGTCGGCGCCGCCCCGCTTGAGGGTGGACGCCTTCTTGACCTGCTCGGCCGAGGCACCCGTCGACTCGTTCGTGGGTGCACCGGGCCGGTTGCGCTGTTCCGTGTCGCTCATGACCGTTCGTCCCTTCGCCCTTGGACTCCAATGCCCACATTAAGTGCGGTTGCCCCGACTCGCCCCTGCGATGCGGCAGGCTGGGGGAATGACCGGTGATGGATGGAATGCCGCGGTACGTCGTCGACTGGGCCTTGGCCGGCTGCTCGCGCTCGGCGGGCCCGAGGACGGCGTGTGGATCACTGAACGGGCGGCGACGTCGGTACTCGGCGCCGTCGCGGCGGCGCTGCCCGGCCTCGCCGTGACGTCCCTGCGCCTCGCCCCGGCCGACCCCGGGGCCGCGGCCGAACCGGCGGTGCCACCGCCGCCGTCCGCGCTGCCTCCCGGCCCGCTCCGCGTCTCGGCAGAGGTCGTCGCTCTCGGCGGCAGACCCCTGCCGGAGCTGGTGGCGGCGCTGCGGGAGGCCCTGTTCACGGCGGCGCGGGAGCGGCTCGGCCTGGTCGTCTCGGATGTGGACGTCCAGGTGACGGCCCTCCTCGACGACCTGCCGGATCCCCCCAACGGCGGTCCCCCGCCCGGGCCCACGGACCAGCCGGCCTCGGCGACGGCGACCGCCGCGCTCACCACGCCGGGCGTGGCCCGGCTGACCGCCGAACTGGGCCCCCCGGTACAGACGGCGGAGGGCCACGTCCGCGTGGAGGTGGCCACGGCCCCGCCCCACCACCCCCTGGAGGTCGCGAGAGCGGTACGCACGGCGGTGGGCCGGGCCGCGCCGGACGCGGATTCGGTGGCGGTCCTGATCACCTGGGCGGGCTGATCCGGGGCGACTCGGCCGTACGCCTTCCTGACGGGGTCCGGGCGTTCCGAACCGAGGCGCCCGCCGGAAGCCGGGCGAGGATACCGGGCGCGCCGGCCCGGAGCGGCCCGCCCCGCTCCCGGTGGGGACGCGGTGGCAGGCCCGGGTCGGCGCCCGGGGTCAGTCCGAGAGCCCCGCCAGGTCACGGAGCCGGCGGGCCTGAGCGGCCCGCTCGGCGAGCCGCTGCTCCTCGTAGTCCCGCGCGGCCGCGCCCCGCAGCAGCGCCTTCGTCTCCACCACGGCGTCCCGCGGCGCGGCCAGCAGGGCGCCCGCCAAGTCCCGTACCGCGGAGTCGAGTTCATCGGCCGGCACGGCAAGGTTGGCGAGGCCGACGCGCTCGGCCTCCTCCGCTCCGACGAAGCGTCCCGTCGCGCAGATTTCGAGCGCGCGGGCGTATCCGACGAGCCCCACGAGGGGATGCGTGCCGGTGAGGTCGGGGACGAGACCGAGGCTGGTCTCGCGCATGGCGAACTGCACGTCCTGCGCGACGACCCGGAGGTCGCAGGCGAGGGCGAGCTGGAAGCCGGCACCGATCGCGTGTCCCTGGACGGCCGCGATCGACACGATGTCGTTGCGGCGCCACCAGGTGAACGCCTCCTGGTATTCGGCGATGACCGCGTCGAGCTCCGCGTCGGAGCCGCGCGCGAGATCGAGGAACGAGGGCTCGCCGTCGAAGCCTTCGGGGGTGAAGGCCTGGCGGTCGAGACCGGCGGAGAAGGACTTGCCCTCGCCGCGCAGCACGACGACGCGCACGCTGCCCGGAAGCGACCGTCCGGCGTTCGTCAACGCCCGCCACAGAGCGGGAGACTGAGCGTTGCGCTTGGCCGGATTGGTCAGGGTCACCGTGGCGACCGCGTCGTCGACGGAGAGCCGAACACCGTCCTCGTCGAATACTTCGCGTGCGGATGCGGGCGTAGCCATGGGGCGCCTCCGGGTCAGTGGCCGTCAGTGAGCAACCGCTTGGCGGTCGCTAAGTGACTGCACAGTAACCACCCGGTCGGCCGCTGAGCCGACCGGGTGGCCACCACTGGACCTGGTGGGCCACAAGAGCTGCCCGATGCCGCCCCGGTCAGGCCGTGGCGGCCTTCTTGCCCCGTGTCGCTCCACCGCGTCCACGGAGAGTGACCCCGGACTCGCTGAGCATCCGGTGGACGAACCCGTAGGACCGGCCGGTTTCCTCGGCCAGCGCCCGGATGCTCGCACCGGAGTCGTACTTCTTCTTCAGGTCTGCCGCGAGCTTGTCGCGCGCGGCGCCGGTTACCCGGCTGCCCTTCTTCAGAGTCTCGGCCACCCGTGCCTCCTCATGGGAAGTGCGCTCTGGACTTCTCATGATCACCCCTTCCCGGCTTCCTGGCCACCCATTCGGCAAGGTCCGCGCAACAACCTTCCGGCTCCGGACGTCGGCCCAGCGGGGCGGAATGGCGCATTCCACCTGCGCTTGGACATATCCGCGGCCGAAAGTCGAGACGAAGCGCCAGGTCAGCGCTGTGTTCCGGGTCACACACCGAAAAAGGCCCGCCCCACGGGGGACGAGCCTTGATCCGGCGCCTGACACACCGGGGTACGAGACGCACTCACTCAGATTGAGGATCACGCGTGAGCCGAATGATCCATGGGAAGTGGATCAGCGGATGGATCATGCGTGGGGCCACGGCCGCATCACCGGTGGACGTGACCGACGGTCACCACACTCAGGACGCTCAGGCGAGGGCGACCAGGTCCGCGTAGTCCGGACCCCACAGGTCCTCGACGCCGTCCGGGAGCAGAATGATCCGCTCCGGCTGCAGCGCCTCGACGGCGCCCTCGTCGTGGGTGACCAGGACGACGGCGCCCTTGTAGGTGCGCAGCGCGCCCAGGATCTCCTCGCGGCTCGCCGGGTCGAGGTTGTTGGTGGGCTCGTCGAGCAGCAGGACGTTGGCGGATGACACGACGAGGGTGGCCAGGGCGAGCCTGGTCTTCTCACCGCCGGAGAGGACTCCGGCGGGCTTGTCGACGTCGTCGCCCGAGAAGAGGAACGAGCCGAGCGTCTTGCGCACCTCGACGAGGTCCAGGTCCGGCGCGGAGGAGCGCATGTTCTCCAGGACCGTGCGGTCGGGGTCCAGCGTCTCGTGTTCCTGCGCGTAGTAGCCCATCTTGAGGCCGTGCCCCGGGGTGACCTCTCCGGTGTCCGCCTTCTCGGCCCCGGCGAGCAGTCGCAGCAGGGTCGTCTTGCCGGCGCCGTTGAGGCCCAGGATGACGACGCGTGAGCCCTTGTCGATGGCCAGGTCGACGTCGGTGAAGATTTCGAGCGAGCCGTACGACTTGGACAGGCCCTCGGCGGTCAGCGGCGTCTTGCCGCAGGGCGCGGGCTCGGGGAAGCGCAGCTTGGCGACCTTGTCGGAGACACGCACGGCCTCAAGCCCGGAGAGCAGCCGCTCGGCGCGCTTGGCCATGTTCTGCGCGGCGACGGTCTTGGTGGCCTTGGCGCGCATCTTGTCGGCCTGCGAGTTGAGGGCCGCGGCCTTCTTCTCGGCGTTCTGGCGCTCGCGCTTGCGGCGCTTCTCGTCGGCCTCGCGCTGCTGCTGGTAGAGCTTCCAGCCCATGTTGTAGACGTCGATCTGGGAACGGTTGGCGTCCAGATAGAAGACCTTGTTGACGACCGTCTCGACGAGGTCGACGTCGTGGGAGATCACGATGAAGCCGCCGCGGTACGTCTTGAGGTAGTCGCGCAGCCACACGATGGAGTCGGCGTCGAGGTGGTTGGTCGGCTCGTCGAGGAGCAGGGTGTCGGCGTCCGAGAAGAGGATCCGGGCGAGCTCGATGCGTCGGCGCTGACCGCCGGAGAGGGTGTGCAGCGGCTGGCCGAGCACCCGGTCGGGCAGGCCGAGCGCGGCGGCGATGGTGGCGGCCTCGGCCTCGGCGGCGTACCCGCCCTTGGTGAGGAATTCCGTCTCAAGGCGCTCGTACTTCTTCATCGCCTTCTCGCGCGTGGCGCCCTTGCCGTTGGCCATGCGCTCTTCGTTCTCGCGCATCTTGCGCAGGACGTCGTCGAGGCCGCGTGCGGACAGGACGCGGTCACGCGCGAGCACGTCGAGGTCGCCGGTGCGCGGGTCCTGCGGCAGATAGCCGACCTCGCCCGAGCGCGTGATGGTGCCCGCGGCCGGGATGCCCTCGCCGGCCAGGCACTTGGTGAGGGTGGTCTTGCCCGCTCCGTTGCGGCCGACCAGGCCGATGCGGTCGCCCTTGGCGACACGGAAGGATGCGGACTCGATGAGGACTCGGGCGCCGGCGCGCAGCTCGATGCCGGTGGCGGTGATCACGGAAAGACTCCAGGGCGGTGTGGACGGCGGACGGGACGGCAAGAGGCGCCGCGCGAAGCGCGTCCTTGAAAGGGCGGTGACGGGCGACGGCAGTGCGTGGAGGTCGACGCCGCCTAATGCACAAGGAGAATTGCCATGGGGTCAATTCTAACTGGGCTCCGCAACCCGGTTTCCGCCACCGTCCGCAGGCCGCTCACCGGGGAGGTCGCTGCCCTGCGGGGTGGGAACCAGGGTGAAGGCGGTGCGGGCGGGGCGCGTGCGGGGCATGACGCGCCGAGGGGGCGGCCGGGGTGAGAAAACGGGCGTGACGCCAGGACCTGTCTCATACTCGGGGTGACCTTTTCGATACGCGGGGTGAGGGCCGGCTGCGGGGCGGTCACCCGACACCGCCCTTTCAGCGCGGGCGGAGTGTCCCGCGCGCGGCCCCGGTGGGACACGAGGTGGTACGCCGCATGCAGTTCGACGACGACGCCGATCTGGACACGTCCGAGGTCAAGGATGTGCGGGGCAGCCGGGTTCCCGGCGGGCGTGCCACGGTCGGCGGCGGCATCGTCGGTCTCCTCGCGCTGCTGCTCGGCCTGTTCTTCGGGGTGGGGCCCGAAGAGCTGGGGCTGTCGTCGGGCGACACCACGCCGGGCGCGCGTTCGTCGTCGGGGACCCAGGTGAACCAGAGCTGCCGTACCGGCTCGGACGCCAACACCAAGGAGGACTGCCGGGCCGTCGCGGTGGTCAACAGCGTGCAGGACTACTGGAGCCAGGCTTTCCCGCGCCGCAACGGCACGTACTCCCCCGCCCGGACCGTGCTCTTCACCGGGCGCGTCAACACCGCGTGCGGGACTGCCACATCGGCGGTCGGGCCCTTCTACTGTCCCGGCGACCGGCAGGTCTATCTCGATCTCGGGTTCTTCGACGAGCTGCGCACCACGTTCGGCTCAAGCGGCGGTCCCTTCGCGCAGGCGTACGTGGTGGCGCACGAGTACGGGCACCACGTCCAGAACCTGATGGGCACCCTGCGCAAGGCGCAGAACGGGCAGCGGGGCGCGGGCAGCGACGCGGTGCGGGTGGAGTTGCAGGCGGACTGCTACGCCGGGGTGTGGGCGCGGCACGCGACGACTACCCCGGACAGGGCGACCGGCCGGCCGCTGCTCGCCCGGCTCGACGACCAGGACATCAAGGACGGCCTGGACGCGGCGGCCGCGGTGGGCGACGACCGCATCCAGGAGAAGTTCCAGGGCCGGGTCACCCCGGAGACCTGGACGCACGGCTCGGCGCAGCAGCGCGGGCAGTGGTTCTCCACCGGCTACCGGACGGGCGACATGGCCCGCTGCGACACCTTCGCGCGCTGACGTGCGGCGGGAGGAGGTGTTGTCAGTGCCGGGTGCGAGACTGAGAGCCAGGTCACAGTCAGCGGCTTGGACGCGGAAAGGGTGATCGGTATGAGCGTGTGCCCCACGATTCTCTACAACGACGCGAAAGCGGCGATCCGCCAGCTCAAGGATGCCTTCGGCTTCACGGAGGTGTGTGCGTACGAGGCGGAGGACGGCAGCGTGATGCACGCCGAGCTGTCGTACGGGACGGGCGTGGTGATGCTCGGCTCCAAGGGCCGCGAGGGCCTGTTCGCGCGGACGATGGCCAACGGCGGCCCGGTGGGGGTGTACGTGGTGGTGAGCGATGTGGACGCGCACCACAAGCGCGCCGCCGAGCAGGGCGCGGAGATCCTGATGGAGCCGACGGACCAGGACTACGGCTCGCGGGACTACATGGCGAGGGACGCGGAGGGCAACGTGTGGAGCTTCGGCACGTATGCGCCGGGGGGCGGGGAGTAGGAGGGGCGGGGCTGCGCCCGGCCGAGGGGGCGGGGGGGCGGGATCAGCGAGCCGGACGGACGGCAGACAGTACGCTGAACCCAGCGGGATCGGGCCCGCGCACAGTGCCCGGGAGGTGCTTCGTGACGGCCGAGATGGTGGCCCCGGCATGGATGCATGAGCAGATCACGGCGGAGGAGTACGCGTCCTGGTCCGAGGAGCAGTGCGCCGGTATCGAGATCGTGGACGGGATGGTCGTCGTGAGCCCGAGTGCGTCCAAACGGCACAACCGGCCGGCGCGGATTCTGGCGAACGCCCTCGACGCGGCCGCGGGCCCGGAGTGGAACGCGGACACGGACTTCGATGTCCGGCTTCAGGACGTCCCGCTCACCAATCGCCGCCCGGACGTGGTCGTGTACCGCGCGGACACGATCGACATCACCCCCACCCGTCCTGAGCACGTGCTCCTGGTCGCGGAGGTGGTGTCGCCGGGCTCGGAGACCACCGACCGGATCGTGAAGGTCGACCAGTACGCCAAGGCGGGCATCGGCTTCTACTGGCGGATCGAGCAGGCCGCGACGGGCGTTCCTCTCGTGTACACCTACGTTCTCGACCCTGCGACGCGGACGTACCGGGACGGAGAGGTGTTCACCGGCGCCCTCAAGGCAGTTGCCCCCTTCCGCGTGGAGATCGACCTCGGCCAGGTCTGACCTACGTGTTGCTCAGCGTCGAACAGCTCGACGCTTCGGGGAAGAACCACGGCGTGGGACGCCCTGCCCGCGGGCGGGCGGGGCGTCGCTACGCGCGTTGCTATGCGGAGCCGGTGTGCACCTGGAACGCGGCGCGGCGGACCGCCTTGGCCAGGGCCGGGTCGGGGTGCGCCGCGGCCAGGGCGACCAGGACCTGCACGGTGCGCGGGTGCCCGACGGCCCGTACCTCGTCGAGCAGCGCGGGGACCGTGCCCTGCACCGCCGAGTCGAGATGGCGTACCAGCAGTTCGCTCTCGCCGTGGTCGGCGACGGCGGCGGCCGTGTCGACCCACAGCCATGTCGAGTCCTCCCGGGACAGGACTCCCAGGACGTCCTCGGGGTCGCCGCCCTCGTGCTCGGCGAGCCACAGCAGGGCGTAGGGGCGCAGGCAGGTCTCCGTGACGGCGGCGCGCACCTCCGCCTCGGCGGGGGCGCCCACCACGCGCAGCGCCTCGAAGGCGAGGCCGCGCAGCAGGGCGTCGTCGCCGCGGGCGACGTCGAGGAGTTCGGTGACCGCACTGCCCACGGTGCGGGCGGCGGTCCAGGCCCGGTACTCGGCGCGGGCCGGGCCCGGAGTGAGGCCCGCGCAGCCGCGCAGCATGTCCTCCGCGGGCCGCTCGATGTTGCCGGCCGGGCTCTGCGCGGCGACGCAGATCTGCTCCAGTTTGACCCAGACCGCCCAGTTGCCGAGCGGCGTCAAGGTGGCCTGGCCCTCGCCGAGGACGAGCGCGCCGACGGCGGCCAGGCCGGCGAGGGCCCAGTCGAGGAGGTGCGGAAGCAGCGGCGAAAGCAGGGCGGGATCGGGCGGGGACACCGCGTCCGGGGCGGGCGGGGACACCGCGTCGGGGCCGGGCAGGGACAACGGATCGGCGTCGGGCGGCGACACCGGGTCGGAGTCGGGGCCGTAGGGGACCTCGCACCGCTCTTCGCGCAGTTCGGCGACCCGCTGTTCGAGGAGGTCGAGCAGGGCCGGCACGAGGACGGGCCCGTTGGAGAGCTGGAGGAGCGAGAGCACCTGGGGGACGGCCTCGACGACCTCGGCGACCGCGGTGGGCGCGATGCCGGCGGGGGCGGGGTGGATGAGGGACCAGGCGTCGAACAGGGCGACCCAGCCGCGCAGGACGGCGGCGTCGTCCCGGTCCCAGGCGCGCAGGCGCCAGCCGGGGCGCACCGTCGCGCCGTGCAGCTCGACGAGCCCGGCGAGGCGGGCCCGGTCCCAGGCCGCGCGCACCTGAGCGGGGGTCAGGCCCAGTGCGTCGGCGGCCCGCTGGGTGACCTGAGCGGGAAGCGGCCCCGCCCGGCCGGGCCCGGAGGCGCCGCCGGCCCGCTCGGCATCGGTCCAGCGGGCCACGCGTTCGGCGTCGGCGAGCACCGCTCTGGCCTGGCGGGCCAGTTCGCCGGCGGCCGGGGTGCCAGCGGGCGGCCGGGGCGCCGACCGGGTACGCCGCTCGGACACGGCCCTGCGGGCGGCCGCGAGGGGCCGGGCCTGCATCGGGTGCGGAGCGCGGACAAGCCGCAGTCTGGAGTCGCGCGGCAACTTCTCTTCAGGCTTCCGGGACGTCACGCATGCAGTCTTCCCGCTCACTGCCCGAAAGCCCAAACGGAATCGGCCACGCCCGTCACCGCCGGGGCGGTGGGGGCGGGCGAGGGGCCCGGGGCGGTTGCCCGGCAGGATGCCGGTCGTCGACCGCCCGCGAGCCCAAACGGAATCGGCCGTTTCTGTTGCTCCGGCGGCGAAGGGAGCCGCGTGACGCCAGGGGCCACCCCGCGGGGGCGTGGCCTCGCCGCTCGGCCGGTCACCCAAACGGAATGGCTGTGCCTGGTGTGGCCGGGCGGCCGGCCGCGTCACATGAGGGGGGTGAGGAAGCGGCGCAGGGTTTCTTCGTAGCCGGCCGGGTCGGCGTTCCACATCGCGGCGTGGGGGGCGTGCGGGACGGTGTGCAGCGTGATCAGTTCCGGGCGCCGGTCGGCGAGTTGGCGGGACGGTCCCCAGGGGGCGAGCGTGTCGTCGGGGCCGTGGAAGAGCAGCGTCGGGACGCGCAGGGCGCCGGGGTCGATGGCTTCCCGCAGGCGGTCGCCGTGCAGCCCGGTGCGGCCCTGGGCGGCCCGGACGGCGAGCGGCAGCAGGGGGCCGGGGGTGCGGCGGGCCGCGGCGAGGGCGCGCAGGGTGAACTCCCAGTCCAGCACCGGAGAGTCCAGAACGATGCCGCTGATGCGTTCGCGCTGGGCGCAGTGGGCGGCGGCGCGCAGCGCCATCGTGGCGCCGGTGGACCAGCCGTGCAGGATGACGTTCTGGGCGCCCGAGCGCAGGGCGTAGCGGATCGCGGCGTCGAGGTCGCGCCACTCGGAGTCGCCCAGGTGGCCCAGACCTTCCGGGGAGCGGGGCGCGCCCTCGTCGCCGCGGTAGGCGAGGGAGAGCACCGGGAGCTGCTGGCGGTGCAGGAACTCCAGGACGTTCAGGGGGTGTTCGCGGGTGGTGCCGAGGCCGTGCACGGCGATCACCCAGGTGGTGCGGACGGCGGGCGCCAACCAGGCGGGCAGCGGGCCGAGTTCGCCCGGGATCTCGACGTCCCGGTACTCGATGCCGAGGGCGGTGCCCGGGGTGCCGTGGTGGACCTGAGGGGTGAGCGCGACGCGGTCCCCCGCCGTGAGGACGCCGTGGGTGACCCGTTCGAGGCGGCGTACGACCGTGTCGGCGGTGTGCGGGGCCGTGTCCAGGACGTCACCGACGACGGCGTGGACGCCGTCGCCCGTCAGCCCGTACGTTCCCGGGCGCAGTGCCGCGAGTGAGCGGGTCAGGGTGACGCGGCCGGGTTCCGCGGCGTGCACGGTCAGCCGGCGGTCGGCGGGCAGCGGGCGGCCCGGCGGCGCCTTGAGGGCGGCGGCGCTGGCGAAGCGTCCGGCGAGGACCGCTGCCGCGCCGACGCCGATGAGTGTGGTGACGGCTGCGGCCGTCTTGGTAGCGGGGCGCACCTGTCCAGTCTCGGGGTCGAACCGCCGGTGTGCCAGTGGGCGGGGCCGGGCGGGACGGGAGATCACCGGCGCAGGCGAGCGCGGCCCTGGCCCGCCGGCCCCGCCCTACGGGCGGACGACGCCACTTCGAAGACACGACCTGGGGGGTGTCTGGTGGATCAGGGTCGGTCAGGGTGCGGCGCCTGGTGCGGTGCATCGCAAGGCGCCGGAACGTCGTGATAGCGGAGCTATCGGGGCGTTTCGGCAACGCCGCGAGGTGCCGTGCCAGGCGCCGCACCCCCGGCCATGATCCACCAGACACCCCCTAGGGCTGTCCGTAGCCGCGCAACCGCTGGGCCGCCTCGTCGAGCTGGGCGGCGCTGAGCAGGGACGGGGCGCGGCCGGGCAGGGCCGCGGCGGTGAGCCAGAGCCGGCACATCCACTCCAGCTGGGCGGTGCGGTCGTAGGCCTGCGCGAGGCTGTTTCCGTACGTGACGGTTCCGTGGTTCTGGAGCAGGCATCCGGTGCGGCCCTCCAGCGCCCTCAGCATGTTCCCGGCCAACTCCTCGCTCCCGTACAGGGCGTAGGGGGCGACGCGGACCGGTCCGCCGAGGGCGGCCGCCATGTAGTGGACCAGGGGCAGTTCGGGCACCAGGGTGGACACGGCGGTGGCGTGCACGGCGTGGGTGTGGACGACGGCGCGGGCGTCGGTGCTGCGGTACACGGCGAGGTGCATCGGCAGTTCGCTGGTGGGCCGCAGGGTGCCAAGGACCTGGTGGCCTTCGAGGTCGACGGCGACCGTGTCGGCGGGACCGAGACGGTCGTAGGGGACGCCGGTGGGGGTGATGAGGATGGTTTCGCCCACGCGTACCGACACATTGCCCGAGGTGCCGACGACCAGGCCTTCGGTGGCGGTCCTGCGTGCGGTGGCGGTCAGTTCGGCCCATGCCCCGGCGATGGCCGCCTCGTTGTCGCTCATGCGGTTGATCCTTCCAGGGCGGCGGCCCCGCGTGGGGAATCGGGGGTGGATCGTCCACTAGCCTCGCGGTGTTTTGTCCCGTACACCCGCATCCGACGCATCCGACACATCCGAGGAAGAACCCATGGCTCGGGACCGCGGTCCGCTCCCCCGCAGGACCGGCGCGCGGGCCTCGATCGGGGCCACGCTCGGGGCCCTGCTCGCGGCCCTGGCGCTCGGCTGTACGGCGCTCACGGCGCTGCCCGCCGCGGCGGCCGCGGGCAAGCCGGCCGGACACGACGTCTCCTCGCACCAGGGGAGCGTCGACTGGGCGGCCGCGAGGAGCCGCGGCGCCACCTTCGTGTACGTGAAGGCGACGGAGTCCACGACGTACCGCAACCCCTACTTCGGGCAGCAGTACGCCGGCGCGCGCCGGGCGGGTCTGATCCGCGGGGCCTATCACTTCGCGGTGCCCGACCAGTCCACCGGCCGCGCGCAGGCCGCCTTCTTCGTGGCGAACGGGGGTGGCTGGCGGGCCGACGGCTGGACCTTGCCGCCCGCGGTCGACCTGGAGCACAACCCGTACGGCAAGGAGGCCAACGGCGGCAGCGGCGACACCTGCTACGGGCTGAGCCCCGCCGCGATGGCCGCCTGGATCACCGGGTTCAGCGACGAGGTGCGGCTGCGCACCGGCCGCCGTCCGGTGATCTACACGAGCACGGCCTGGTGGAACGCCTGCACCGGCCACAGCCGCGCCTTCGCCGCCGGCCATCCCCTGTGGCTGGCCCGGTACGCCACCGCTCCGGGCGCGCTGCCCGCGGGCTGGTCGTACTGGACGCTCTGGCAGCACGACAACGGAAGCGGCCCCCTGCCGGGTGACCAGAATCTCTTCAATGGGACTTTTGCGCAGCTGAAGCGGTTCGCGGCGGGGTGATGTGCCCCGGACGCGCCTACATACACCGTGACGCCCGCCTCAGTTCATCTTCCGTTCATTCAGGTTACTTACGTTCGTCCCGACACTGACGTCGAACGATTGCCTGGGTAAATGGAACACATCACGCTGCTGCTCGCGATTGTGATCGTGACAGCTCTAGTGTTCGATTTCACGAACGGTTTCCACGACACCGCCAACGCGATGGCCACCACCATCTCGACCGGCGCCCTGAAGCCCAAAGCCGCGGTCGCCCTGTCCGCCGCGCTCAACCTGGTCGGCGCGTTCCTGTCGGTGGAGGTCGCCAAGACGATCTCCGGCGGCATCATCGACGAGAAAGGCATCCGGACCGAGGTCATCTTCGCGGCCCTGGTCGGTGCCATCCTCTGGAACCTGCTGACCTGGCTGCTCGGGCTGCCCTCCAGCTCCTCGCACGCCCTGTTCGGCGGTCTCATCGGCGCCGCGGTCATGTCGGCCGGCTGGTCCTCGGTCAACGGTTCCACCGTCGTCACCAAGGTGCTGCTCCCCGCCGTCGCCGCGCCGGTCGTCGCGGGCATCGCCTCGATGCTGGCCACCCGGCTCACCTACCGGATCAACCGGAACACCGACGAGAAGGCCACCGCGAAGGGCTACCGCGCCGGCCAGATCGCCTCGGCCGGGCTCGTCTCGCTCGCCCACGGCACCAACGACGCCCAGAAGACGATGGGCATCATCACCCTCGCCCTGGTCACCGGCGGTGTCCTGAGCCCGGGTGCGAACCCCCCGCTGTGGGTCATCGTCTCGGCCGGCCTCGCCATCGCGATGGGCACCTACATCGGCGGCTGGCGCATCATCCGCACCATGGGCAAGGGCCTGACCGAGCTCCGGCCGCCGCAGGGCTTCGCCGCCCAGACCGGCGCCGCCACCGTCATCCTCGCCTCCTCGCACCTCGGCTTCTCGCTCTCCACCACCCAGGTCTGCTCCGGCTCGGTCATGGGCGCGGGCCTCGGCCGCAAGGGCGGGGTGGTCCGCTGGTCCACCGCGACCCGGATGGCCGTCGCCTGGGTCCTGACGCTGCCGGCCGCCGCCGTCGTCGGTGCGGGCGCGGAATTCCTCACCCGGCAGGGCGCCTGGGGCATCGCCGCCGTCGCCCTTCTCCTGATCGCCGGCTCGGGCACCATCTGGAAGCTGTCGCGCCGCCAGCCGGTCGACCGGCACAACGTCACCGCCGACGAGATCGACGAGGCCCCCGCGGCCGAGCCCGCCGGTGTCATCACCACCGCGATCGCCGCGGTCAGCCCGCCGCCGACCGGCATCGCCGTCGCGTCCACCGACCTCAGGGCCACGATCCAGGCCCCGGCCCCGGTGGCCCCCGCGGACCCGCCCACCCCGGCTGCGGTCTGACCAGGCACTGACCAGGTACAGGTAAGGAATCCTCATGCGCATCGACTGGGCGGCTCTCGGCTCCGTCTTCGGCGTAAGCCTCGCGGTGACCGTCGGCCTGGTGGGCCTGTTCACCGTCGGCATCGTCGGCCTCACCAAGCGGGAGGCCGCGGCCTCGGGATCGGGCCATGTGCTCGTGGCCCGCACCACCGCGTACGCCTGCTTCGCGCTCTGCGCGGCGGCCGTGGCGTACGGGATCCATCTGATCGTCGCCTGACCCACGGGCACCCGGTGAACCGCCCTTCGGCTCCTGCCGCGGGGCGGTTTTCCGTGCGCCAGGGCACGCTCTCGCGCCGCAGGTCAACAGCAAGTTGACGGCTGTTCTCACAGCGTGGTGGACTGCACCGGCCAGCTACGGCGGCAGAAGAGGAAGCCGGTGAGAATCCGGCGCGGTCCCGCCACTGTCACCGGGGAGCGATCCCCGTGAGCCAGGAACTCTCGCCGCCGGTCACGTCGAACCAGGGCGCGGACACCCTGAGTGAGGACATACCGCCATGCGCGCCTGCCTGCCCAGACTTTCCGGTCCTTCCCGCGACGCCCTGGCGGGCTGAGCGGATGCGGGCCGATCGCACCTTCGCCTACGGCGCCACGGCCGGTCTCATCGGCGACCTCCTGCTCGGCGACCCGCGCCGCGGCCATCCGGTCGCCGCGTTCGGCCGGGCGGCGGGCGCCGTCGAGCGCGCCCTGTGGCGCGACCACCGCGGCTGGGGCGCGCTGCACACGATCGTGTGCGCGGGCGGCGCCGCGGCCACCGCGGCCCTCGCCTCCCGAGCCCTGCGATGCCGTCCCGCCGCGAGCGTCGCGCTGACCGCCGCCGCCACCTGGTCGGTGGTGGGCGGCACGTCGCTCGGCCGCGAGGCGCGGGCGATCGGCGGCGCACTGGCGGCGGGCGACATCGAGGTGGCGCGGGAGCGCCTTCCGCATCTGTGCGGGCGCGACCCGCAGTCCCTGGACAGCGACGGCATCGCGCGGGCCGTGGTCGAGTCGGTCGCCGAGAACACCTCGGACGCCGTCGTCGGCGCTCTGGTGTGGGGCGCGCTCGCGGGCGTGCCGGGCCTCGTGGGCTTCCGCGCGGTCAACACGCTGGACGCGATGATCGGTCACAAGTCGGTCAAGTACCGCAGATACGGCTGGGCTTCGGCACGTCTGGACGATGTGGCGGGCTGGCCCGGCGCCCGGCTCACCGCGGCCCTGGCCGCGCTCGCGGGACCGGACACCAAGGGCGCGGTACGGGCCTGGCGCGCCGACGCCGCACAACACCCGAGCCCCAACGCCGGCCCGGTCGAAGCCTCCTTCGCGGGCGCACTCGGCGTGCGGCTCGGCGGCACGCTGTCCTACGCGGGACGCGTCGAGCACCGGCCGGTCCTGAACGCGCGGGGGCGGCCGGTCGCGGTCGCCGACATCGAACGGGCGGTACGGCTCTCGCGCACGGTGGGCTGGCTGACGCTGGCCACCGCCGTCGCCACGAGGGCCGCTGTGAGAAAGGGACGTACATGGGTGGCGGGCTGCTGATCGCGGGCACGACGTCGGACGCGGGCAAGAGCGTCGTCACGGCCGGCATCTGTCGCTGGCTGGTGCGCCGGGGCGTGAAGGTCGCGCCGTTCAAGGGGCAGAACATGTCGCTGAACTCGTTCGTCACGCGGGAGGGCGCGGAGATCGGCCGGGCGCAGGCGATGCAGGCGCAGGCGGCGCGCGTGGAGCCCAGCGCGCTCATGAACCCGGTGCTGCTCAAGCCGGGCAGCGACCGCTCCAGCCAGGTCGTCCTCATGGGCAAGCCGGTGGGCGAGCTGAGCGCCCGCGGGTTCTTCGGCTCCGCGGGCCCGTCCTCGGGCGAGGCACTGGGCGGACGCGGCCGGGAGGCGCTGCTCGGCACCGTCCTGGAGTGCCTTGAGGAGCTTCGGGGCACGTATGACGCCGTGATCTGCGAGGGGGCGGGCAGCCCGGCCGAGATCAATCTGCGGCGCACCGACATCGTCAACATGGGCATCGCGCGGGCCGCGCGGCTGCCCGTCGTGGTGGTCGGCGACATCGACCGCGGCGGGGTGTTCGCCTCCTTCTTCGGGACGACGGCGCTGCTCAGCCCCGAGGACCAGGCGCTGGTCGCCGGGTACGTCGTCAACAAGTTCCGGGGCGACGTGTCGCTCCTGGAGCCCGGCATCGAGATGCTGCGCGGCCTCACCGGCCGGCACACCTACGGGATCCTCCCCTACGCCCACGGCCTCGGCATCGACGAGGAGGACGGGCTCAGGGTGTCGATGCGCGGCGCCGTACGGGAGTCCGTGGTGGCGCCACCGGTCGGCGAGGACGTGCTGCGGGTCGCGGTGTGCGCGGTGCCGCTGATGTCCAACTTCACCGACGTGGACGCGCTGGCGGCCGAGCCCGGTGTGGTCGTGCGGTTCGTCGACCGGCCCGAGGAGCTGGCCGACGCCGACCTCGTGGTGGTGCCGGGCACACGCGGCACCGTCCGCGCCCTCGCGTGGCTGCGCGAGCGCGGCCTCGCGGCGGCGCTCGCGCGCAGGGCCGCCGAAGGCCGCCCGGTGCTCGGCATCTGCGGCGGGTTCCAGCTGCTCGGCGAGCACATCGAGGACGACGTCGAGTCGAAGGCCGGATCGGTGGCTGGCCTGGGCCTGCTGCCGGTGCGGGTGCGGTTCGCCGCCGAGAAGACCCTGGCGCGGCCGGTCGGCACGGCGCTCGGCGAGCGCGTCGAGGGGTACGAGATCCACCATGGCGTGGCCGAAGTCCTGGGCGGGGAGCCCTTCTTGGACGGGTGCCGGGTCGGCCCGGTCTGGGGCACCCACTGGCACGGCTCCCTGGAGAGCGACGCGTTCCGGCGGCGCTTCCTCGCGCAGGTCGCGACGGACGCGGGCCGCCGGTTCGTGCCCGCGCCCGACACCTCGTTCGGTGTGCTGCGCGAGGAACAGCTCGACCGGCTCGGCGACCTGATCGAAGAACACGCGGACACCGACGCCCTGCTGCGGCTGATCGAGCAGGGCCCGCCCGCCGGGCTGCCGTTCATCCCGCCGGGGGCCCCATGACCACCCCCGCCCGCCCGCCGCGTACAGCACTACTCGAAGGAGACATCGGCACATGAGCACCCGGTATCCGTTCACGGCCGTCGTCGGCATGGACGACCTGCGCCTCGCGCTGCTCCTGAACGCCGTCAGCCCGGCGGTGGGCGGCGTCCTCGTCCGGGGTGAGAAGGGCACCGCCAAGAGCACCGCCGTTCGGGCGCTCGCTGATCTGCTGCCCGCGGTCGCGGTCGTGCCGGGCTGCCGGTTCAGCTGTGACCCGGCGGCGCCCGACGCCCAGTGCCCGGACGGGCCGCACGAGAGCGGGCCGTGCGGCGCCCGTCCCGCACGGATGGTCGAGCTGCCGGTCGGCGCCTCCGAGGACCGTCTGGTGGGCGCGCTCGACATCGAGCGGGCACTCGGCGAGGGCGTGAAGGCCTTCGAGCCGGGCCTGCTCGCCGACGCCCACCGCGGCATCCTGTACGTCGACGAGGTCAACCTGCTCCACGACCACCTCATCGACCTGCTGCTCGACGCCGCCGCGATGGGCTCGTCCTACGTCGAGCGCGAGGGCGTCTCGGTGCGGCACGCCGCGCGGTTCCTGCTGGTGGGCACGATGAACCCCGAAGAGGGCGAGCTGCGGCCGCAGTTGCTCGACCGGTTCGGCCTGACCGTCGAGGTCGCCGCCTCGCGCGAGCCCGAGCAGCGCGTCGAGGTGGTGCGCCGCCGTCTCGCCCACGACGACGACCCGGCGGCGTTCGCCGCGCGCTGGGCCGACGACGAGGACGCGCTGCGCCAACGCATCGTGTCGGCACGGGAGTTGCTGCCCTCGGTCGTGCTCGGCGACGCGGTGCTTCTCCAGATCGCCGCGACCTGCGCCGCGTTCGAGGTCGACGGCATGCGCGCCGACATCGTGATGGCACGCACCGCGACCGCGCTCGCCGCGTGGGCGGGCCGCACCGAGGTGACGAGCGACGACGTCCGGCAGGCCGCGCTGCTCGCGCTGCCGCACCGCCGCAGGCGCAACCCGTTCGACGCGCCGGGCCTCGACCAGGACAAGCTCGACGAGACCCTGGAGCAGTTCCAGGGCAACGAGGGCGCCGAGGGCGACGACGATCCGGACCCGGACCCCGAGGGCCCCGGAGGCGGTGGCGGGGGCGGCGGGGTGCCGCCGCAGGGCAACTCCCCGGAGTCCCCCGAGTCCTCCGAGTCCCCGCAGTCGCCCGCCGAGTCCGGACCGGCCGAGTCCCCGGAATCCTCCGACGCGGTGGAGCCGCCCGCGGCCCCCGCGCCGGGCGGCCCGGGTGAGCGCGCCGCGGTGAAGGCCGCCGAGCCGTTCCGCACGAAGATGCTGAGCGTGCCCGGGCTCGGCGAGGGCGCGGCGGGCCGGCGCTCGCGGGCCCGCACCGACCACGGCCGCACCACCGGTTCGCGCCGCCCCCAAGGGGCGCTCACCAAGCTCCACTTGACGGCGACGGTGCAGGCCGCCGCCCCGCACCAGCGGGTACGCGGACGCTCCGGCCGGGGTCTTGTCGTACGCCGCGACGATCTGCGCCAGGCCACCCGCGAGGGCCGCGAGGGCAACCTCGTGCTCTTCGTGGTGGACGCGTCCGGGTCGATGGCGGCGCGGCAGCGGATGAGCGCGGTCAAGGGCGCGGTGCTCTCGCTGCTCCTCGACGCCTACCAGCGCCGTGACAAGGTCGGCCTGATCACCTTCCGCGGCAAGGAGGCCGAGCTGGCGCTTCCGCCCACCTCGTCGGTGGACGCGGCCGCGGCCCGGCTCGAAACACTGCCGACCGGAGGGCGCACCCCGCTCGCGGCGGGCCTGCTCAAGGCCCATGACGTACTGCGCGTGGAGCGCCTTCGCGACCCGTCGCGGCGTCCGCTGCTCGTGGTCGTCACCGACGGCCGTGCGACGGGCGGCCCCGAGCCGGTGGCGCTCGCCGGGCGGGCGGCCCGGCTGCACGCGGCCGAGGGCACCGCGTCGGTGGTGGTGGACTGCGAGTCGGGGATGGTGCGGCTCGGGCTCGCCGGTGAGCTCGCGCGTGAACTCGGCGGCGGCGCCGTCACGTTGGACGAGCTGCGGGCGGATTCCATCGCCGGTCTCGTCAAGGATGTCCAGGGAACTTCGAGGAGGGCCGCTTAATGCCGCAGGGACAGGTCAGTGTCGTACCCGAGGACGGTCTGACGACACGTCAGCGCCGCAACAGGCACCTGGTGATGGTGCACACGGGCGTCGGCAAGGGGAAGTCGACGGCCGCGTTCGGGATGGCGCTGCGCGCCTGGAACCAGGGCTGGCCCATCGGGGTGTTCCAGTTCGTGAAGTCGGCGAAGTGGAAGGTCGGCGAGGAGAACGCGCTGAAGGTGCTCGGGGCGTCCGGCGAGGGCGGGCTCGTCGACTGGCACAAGATGGGCGAGGGCTGGTCGTGGATCCAGCGCGAGACCGCCGAGGGCGAGCCGACCCACGAGGAGAAGGCTCGCGAGGGCTGGGAGCAGGTCAAGCGCGACCTGGCGGCCGAGACGTACAAGTTCTACGTGCTCGACGAGTTCGCCTATCTGCTGCACTGGGGCTGGGTCGACGTGGACGAGGTCGTCTCGGTGCTGCGCGACCGGCCCGGCACCCAGCACGTCGTCATCACCGGCCGCAACGCCCCCGAGCAGCTGGTGGAGTACGCGGATCTGGTCACCGACATGTCCAAGGTCAAGCACCCGATGGACGCCGGCCAGAAGGGCCAGCGGGGCATCGAGTGGTAGCACGTCTCGTCATCGCGGCCCCCGCGTCGGGCAGCGGCAAGACCACCGTGGCGACCGGCCTGATGGCCGCGTTCGCCCGGTCCGGGCTCGCCGTGTCCCCGCACAAGGTGGGCCCCGACTACATCGACCCCGGCTACCACGCGCTCGCGACGGGAAGGCCCGGCCGCAACCTCGACGCGTACATGTGCGGGCCCGAGCTGATCGCCCCGCTGTTCGCGCACGGGGCGCGCGGCTGCGACCTCGCGGTGGTCGAGGGCGTGATGGGCCTGTACGACGGCGCGAGCGGCCTCGGTGAACTGGCCTCCACCGCGCAGGTGGCCAAGCTGCTGCGCGCGCCCGTGGTGCTCGTGGTGGACGCGTCCTCGCAGTCGCGGTCGGTGGCCGCCCTGGTCCACGGCTTCGCGTCGTGGGACCCCGACGTGCGCATCGGGGGCGTGATCCTCAACAAGGTCGGCTCGGACCGGCACGAGGCGCTGCTTCGCGAGGCGATGGAGGACGTGGGCATCCCGGTCCTCGGCGCCCTGCGCCGCGCCCCCCAGGTCGACACCCCCTCCCGCCACCTGGGCCTGGTCCCGGTCGCGGAGCGGCGTACGGACGCGCTCGACGCGGTGGCGGCGATGGGCGAACAGGTGCGGGCGGGCTGCGACCTGGACGCCCTCCTGGCCCTGGCGCGGTCGGCTCCGCCGTTGGGGACAAAGGCGTGGGAGCCGGCACTGGGCCCCGCCCCGGACGCCGGGGCCGCAACCGGGGCCGCGACCGGGACCGGGGCTCCGTCGCATCCAGCCCCTCCGGCGTTTGAGGAGCGGGAGTCCTGGGGCAGAGCCTCCGGTTCGGGAAGGGGCGGGGTGGGGAACGGCTCCGCGCAGCGGCCCGTGATCGCCGTCGCCGGCGGGCCCGCGTTCACGTTCTCCTACGCCGAGCACCCCGAACTGCTCAGCGCCGCCGGCGCGGAGGTGGTCACCTTCGACCCGCTCAAGGACGAGCAACTACCCGACGGAACAAGCGGGTTGGTGATAGGCGGCGGCTTCCCCGAGGTGTACGCGGCCGAGCTGTCGGCCAACGAACGGCTCCGCAAGGCCGTGGCCGAGCTCGCCCGGTCGGGGGCGCCGGTCGCCGCCGAGTGCGCGGGCCTGCTCTATCTGACCCGCTCCCTCGACGGGCAGCCCATGTGCGGCGTGCTCGACGCCGAAGCCCGGATGTCGAACCGCCTCACCCTCGGCTACCGGGAGGCGGTGGCGGTGCGGGACAACAGCCTGGCCGTCGCCGGCACCCGCATGCGCGGCCACGAGTTCCACCGCACCGTCATCGAGCCGGGCGCGGGCGAGGACCCGGCGTGGGGCATCGTGCACCCCGAGCGCCGCGTCGAGGGCTTCGTACAGGGCGGCGTGCACGCGAGCTATCTGCACACGCACTGGGCGGCCCGCCCGGAGGTGGCCCGCCGGTTCGCCGAGGGCTGCGCCCGGTGACGTCCTCAGCCGGCGACGCCCACCACCAGCCAGATGAACCCCACGCCCGCGACGGTGAAGAGCAGCGTCGAAAGGGCGGGGTGCTCGTGGTGGGCCTCGGGAAGGATCTCGGCGGCCGCCAGGTAGAGCAGCACGCCGGCGAAGAACCCCAGATAGCTGCCGAGCAGCTGCTCCGGAAGGGTGAACAGCAGGGTCGAGGCGGCCCCCGCCATCGGGGCCAGCGCGTCGGCCAACAGCATCGCGACCGCCTTGCGCTTCTCGTTCCCGTACAGGCTGGTGATCGTGTACGTGTTGAAGCCGTCGGCGAAGTCGTGGGTGATGACGGCGAGGGCCACCGCCACGCCCATGCCGGCGCCCACCTGGAAGGCGGCGCCGATCGCGATGCCGTCCATCAGGCTGTGCCCCACCATCGCGGACGCGACCGTGATGCCCACCTGCGGCGCCCGGTGTTCGCCCGCTCCGTGGGACGCCTGGCGCACCGCGAGCACCCGCTCGACGACATGGGCGAAGAGGAAGCCGCCCACGAACAGGAGCAGCGCCCGCGGCACCCCGTAGAGATCCTGCCCGGCCGCGTCCAGGGCCTCCGGCAGCAGGTCGAGCCCGACCACGCCGAGCATGAGCCCACCGGCGAGTCCGAGCACCAGGTGGCGCCGGTCGGTGACCCGGTTGGCGGTCCAGCCGCCGACCAGGGTCATCAGGAACGCGCCGAGCGCGACGATTACCGCCATGCGCCCTTGCTAGCCGACGGTGCGCGTACTCCGCATGTCCACTCCTCGCCCCGCCGGCGCCCTGAGAGGACCCCCGGCATGGCATCCACCGACCCCGGCTCCGGCCCCGGCTCCGGCCCCGGCCCCGGCTCCGGCCCCGACCCCGGCCCCGGCTCCGCCCCCGGCACAGCCGCCGCGGCCCCGCGTGGCGCCCGGGCGTGCCTCGTCGTGGGTGTCGGCGCCTCCAAGGGCGTCTCGGCCCGGGAAGTGCTCACGCTGATCGGTACGGCGTTGTCGGATGCGAGGCTCGATCCGGGCGCGGTGGCCGCGCTGGCCACCCTCGACACCAAGGCGCGCGAGCCCGGGATCGTGGAGGCCGCCGCGCGGCTGGGGGTCCCGGTCCTCGCGTACGGCGCCGGTGAGCTCGCGGGCGTCGTGGTGCCGCACGGCTGCGAGACCACCCTGGCCGCGGTCGGCACCCCGTCCGTGGCCGAGGCGGCGGCGCTCGCCGAGGGCGGTGAACTGCTCGTGCCCAAGCGGAAGTCGTGGGCCGCGGGCCGTGCCGCGATGGCGACGTGTGCGATCGTACGTCGACCCCACCTCCGGCCGTACGCCGACGGGCGAGACGGACCCCCCACCAGGAGCGAGGAAGCCATGTCCATCCCCACCACCGAGGCCCCGCACGATCTGCGCCACCACGGTGACGCCGAGGTACGCGACGACGGCGGCGAGCTGATCGATCTCGCGGTCAATGTACGCACCGGCACTCCCCCGGCCTGGCTGCGCGAGCGGATCGCCGGCTCGCTGACCGGGCTTGCCGCCTATCCGGACGGGCGGGCGGCCCGCGCGGCGGTGGCGGCGCGGCACGGTGTCACCGTGGAGCGGGTGCTGGTGACGGCGGGCGCGGCAGAGGCGTTCGTCCTCGTCGCCCGCGCCCTGACGTTCTGTCACCCTGTGGTCGTGCACCCCCAGTTCACCGAACCGGAGGCGGCGCTGCGGGATGCCGGGCACGAGGTGCGGCGCGTGCTGCTGCGGGCCGAGGACGGCTTCCGGCTCGACCCCGGCGCCGTTCCCGACGAGGCCGATCTGGTCGTGGTCGGCAACCCGACCAACCCGACGTCCGTACTGCACCCGGCCGCGACCCTGGCCCAACTCGCTCGCCCCGGGCGGACGTTGGTGGTCGACGAGGCGTTCATGGACGCGGTGCCGGGTGAACGCGAGGCGCTGGCGGGCCGCACCGATCTGCCCGGCCTCCTCGTCCTGCGCAGCCTGACCAAGACGTGGGGCCTGGCCGGGCTGCGGATCGGCTACGTCCTGGGCGAACCGGAGACAGTCGCGGCCCTCCAGCGGGCCCAGCCGCTGTGGCCGGTGTCGGCCCCGGCGCTGGTCGCAGCGGCCGCGTGCATGGAGCCGGCCGCGCTGGCCGAAGCCGAGGCGGCCGCGGCGCAGATCGCCGAGGACCGGGCCCATCTGCTGGCCGGGCTGGCCGAGTTCGACGAGGTGACCGCGGTCGAGCGGGCCGAAGGACCGTTCGTTCTCGTACGGATCAAGGGCGCGGCCGAGGTGCGCAGGCGACTGCGCGGACTGGGCTTCGCGGCCCGCCGCGGCGACACCTTCCCCGGGCTGGACCCCGAGTGGCTGAGACTCGCGGTACGCGACCGCACCACCACCAACCGCTTCCTCCAGGCCCTGGACCAGGCCCTGATCCTCGCCGAGGCCTGACCAGCACGGCGGAAACTGCGCAACCAGCCCCCCCACGGTCCGCAGACGAAAGCGGGTTTGAGGGGCGCAGGGAACTGCGCGACCAGCCCCGCACGGTCCGCGGACGAAAACGGGTTTGAGGGGCGCGAGGAACTGCGCAACCAGCCCCCCACGGCCCGCAGACGAAAACGGGTTTGAGGGGCGCGAGGAACTGCGCAACCAGCCCCCACGGCCCGCAGACGAAAACGGGTTTGAGGGGCGCGAGGAACTGCGCAACCAGCCCCCCACGGTCCGCAGACGAAAACGGGTTCAGGGGCGCGGGGAACTGCGCGACCAGCCCCCACGGCCCGCAGACGAAAACGGGTTTGAGGGGCGCGGGGAACTGCGCAACCAGCCCCCACGGCCCGCAGACGAAGGGGCCCCGCGGAGCCAGGGCCGCAGACGAAAGGCCCGCATGCGGACCAGGGCCGCAGACGAAGGGCCCGCACGGGGGCCGGGGCCGGAGGGGGGCCGGGGTCACAACCCGGCCCCCCCCGGCCCCCAAAACCTCAGCCCCGCTCACCCCGCCCACGCCGCATCAGCACAAGAACCCCCGCACCCCCCACGAGCAACACCGCCGCCCCGCCCACAAGGTACGGCGTCGCCGAACTCCCCCCGGTCGACGCCAATGTCGTATCGGCAACGCTCTGCGTCTTCACCGCCGTCTCGACGGGCCCCTTGTCCGGGCCGGCCACGACCGCACCCGGCTCAGGTTTCGCGGGCGCGTCCGGCACGTCCGGCGACCCCTTCGGCGTCTGGCAGGTCGCCTCGGCGAGAGTGACCTCGCCCGTGACGTCGGCGACGTTCAGGTGGAGCGGGTTGACCGAGACCTTGAGCTGGAGGGCGACGGCCGCGGCGGTCCGCGAGGTGGTCGTGGCCTTCGAGAGGTCGAGGGCGACCTCGCCGACGCCGGGCACCGTCACCCGCGTGGTGCCGCCCGACGACAGGGTGACCTTCTTGCCGAGCACGGTCACCGCGCCCAGCACATTCGACTTGGCGACCGGCGCGCGACCCGCCTCGCAGACCGCGCTCGACGTCACCTCGCCCACCTCGACGAGGGAGAGCAGCGGCAGACCGGGCAGATGGAGCCGGGCGTTGACGAGCCGGGTCGAGCCCTGCGCCTTGTTCGCGTCGACGCTCGCGCGGGCCGTGGCCACGTCCGCCTTCAGTACGTTGACGGGCTGCCCCGCGTCGACCCCGTCCAGCTTCACGGTCAGCGCGGTCTTCTCCGCGCTGGCCGGCGCCCGCACCTGGTTCAGCGTGGCCTTGAGCGGCACGTCGATCGCCTTGTTGAGCAGGGAGACGTCGAGCCCGGTGCGCAGCACGACGGCGCTCGCCCGGCCACCGCCGTCGCCCTCGACGCCGGTGGCCCCGGCGGGCGCGGCGAGCAGCAGTGGCCCGGCGGCCAGTGCCACGGTGGCCGCGATCGCGGCGGAGCGGCGCAGAGCCGGGCGGACGACCGGACCATTCGCGGGCAGGCAGAAGGTGTTGCTGTTCACAATGGTGGAACCCCCACAGGAGACATGGCTGGCCGGGCGCCCGCCACGGGGACTCGTGGGACTCCTGCGAATCGAGGGGCGCACCGGCGACTTGGGACACCGCATCTTTACGCACGGAGAGTGAACTGGCCGTCACACGACGCCAGTTCATCCCAAAGGGTGGTTTCCGCTCCCATTTTCGATTCTTCCGACACGGGCGTTCCCTCCCGTCACCCCCGGCACCGGGCCGCACCCCGTACGCCGCCCCATCACCCCGGCGTGCGCGTAAAGGCGTCCAACGACCCGGCGGCCCCAGGCGTAACGGCGGGTCAACCGGAAGACGCCCGGGCCACAACCACGGCGAGTCGCCTGCCACCTGCCATCTGCCATCTGCCCGCCGACTATCGACGTCGATCAGCCCACGATCCGCCCGTTGAGCACGATCCGGCTCGGCGCCGCGAGCAGGCGGACGTCCGCGCGGGGGTCCTGGTCGTAGACCACCAGGTCGGCCGGTGCGCCCTCCTCCAGGGCGGGGCGCCCGAGCCAGGCCCGGGCCCCCCAGGCCGTCGCGGAGAGCGCGTCGAGCGCGGGGATGCCGGCCTTGACGAGTTCCGCGACCTCGGCGGCGACCAGGCCGTGCGCGAGCGAACCCCCCGCGTCCGTGCCGACGAACACGGGCACCCCGGCGTCGTGGGCCGAACGCACCGTGTCGTAACGGCGCTCGTACAACCGCCGCATATGGGCGGCCCAGTCGGGGAACTTGGCCTCCCCGCCGTCCGCCATGTGCGGGAACGTGGCGATGTTGACCAGCGTCGGCACGATCGCCACGCCCCGCTCGGCGAAGAGCGGAATGGTGTCCTCGGTCAGCCCGGTGGCGTGCTCGATGCAGTCGATGCCCGCCTCGACCAGGTCCCTGAGCGAGTCCTCGGCGAAGCAGTGTGCGGTGACGCGGGCGCCTAGGCGGTGGGCCTCGGCGATCGCGGCCTCGACCTCGCCGCGCGGCCAGCACGCGGCCAGGTCGCCGGCGTCCCGGTCGATCCAGTCGCCGACCAGCTTGACCCAGCCGTCGCCGCGCCGCGCCTCGCGCGCGACGTAGGCGACGAGGTCGCCCGGCTCGATCTCATGGGCGTAGTTGCGGATGTAGCGGCGGGTGCGGGCGATGTGCCGGCCCGCCCTGATGATCTTCGGCAGGTCCGCGCGGTCGTCGACCCAGCGGGTGTCCGACGGCGAGCCCGCGTCGCGGATCAGCAGGGTGCCGGCCTCGCGGTCGGTCAGGGCCTGCTTCTCGCTGACCTCGTCGGAGACCGGCCCGTGCTGGTCGAGGCCGACATGGCAGTGCGCGTCGACCAGGCCGGGCAGCACCCAGCCGGTCACGGTGACGGCCTCGCCCGGTGGCCGCTCGTAGGTGATCCGCCCCTCGACCGCCCACAGTTCGTCCCGTACGTCCTCGGGCCCCACAAGGACGCGCCCCTTCACATGCAGCACCGTGCGATCGCTCATGCCCGCACTGTACGAGGCGCTGGGTAGTCTCCCCCCAGAGGATCGAACACCCCGACTTGACCGAAGAAGGCACCGCCGTGACACACCCGCTCCTGGACCTCGCCCCGCTGACCGCCGCGCACTTCGCGGCGATCGAGCGACGGGTGGCCGCCCTGCTCGGCACCGAGCAGGACGTGGTGATCATGCAGGGCGAGGCGCTGCTCCCCCTTGAGGGCTGCATCAGGGGCGCCGCCCGTCCGGGCTCCACCGCGCTGAACGTCGTGACCGGTCCTTACGGGCAGACTTTCGGCAACTGGCTGCGCGACTGCGGGGCCGAGGTGGTCGATCTGGAGGTGCCCTTCCACGCGGCGGTCACCGCCGAGCAGATCGACCGGGCGCTCACCGCCCGTCCGGAGATCGACTTCGTTTCGCTCGTCCACGCCGAGGCGGCGACCGGCAACACGAACCCGGTCGCGGAGATCGGCGAGGTCGTGCGCCGGCACGGCGCCCTGTTCATGCTGGACGCGGTGGCGTCGGTGGCCGCCGAGCCGCTGCTCCCGGACGCCTGGGGCGTGGACCTGTGCGTGATCGGGGCGCAGAAGGCGATGGGCGGCCCGGCCGGCGTCTCGGCGGTCTCGGTCAGCGCCCGCGCATGGGAGCGGATCGCCGCCAACCCGAAGGCGCCGCGCCGCTCCTATCTCTCGCTCCTCGACTGGAAGCAGCGCTGGATCGACGGCGGCCGCACGACGCTGCTGCACGCGCCCGCGCAGCTGGAGATGCTGGCCCTGGAAGCCTGCGTGGAGCGCATCGAGTCCGAGGGCCTGGCCGCAGTGATGGCGCGGCACGCCTCCGCGGCCGCCGCGACCCGGGCGGGCGCGCTCGCCCTTGGCGGCGGTCTCGTCCCTTACGTCCACGAGGCGGCGGACGCGGCTCCGGTGGCCACGACGCTGCGGGTCCCCGAGGCGGTCGACGCCGGCGAGCTGGTCGCCAAGGCGCTCGCGGCCGATCCCGCGCTGCCGCTGATCGCCGGTGGCGGGGCGCTCGCCTCGACGATGATCCGGGTCAACCACTACGGCGTCGACGCCACGCGGGGCGCGGTGCAGTCCTCGCTCGCGGCGCTCGGTGCGGCGCTCGGCGAGTACGCGATCGCAGTGGACCTGGAAGCCGCCCGCAGGGCCGTTTCCGAAACCTGGTGACACTTTCCCGGCGGCCCTCCGGCACCTAATGCACAACTGAATTCCACAATACGTTCCACAGAACGGGAAGCTGCTTATCCACCGCAGCTTCCCGTTTTCTTATGCCCCGACTTTGCAACCTCAAACACACGAATCTCGGCAAGGTTTTCGGGCGCCCGAACGGTGTGATCGACTCCACATCGACGCCGGTTTGTCCGGTAATTACCGGACAAACCGGCTCACGCGCATGCTCGCGTGATAACACGGATGCGCTCGATGCACACCCCCTGAGGGGAATGCGATTTCAATTTCTGGTCGGTAAATTCCCTCGGCATGACCGCCGCGCAAACAGCAGTCCGAATCGAAAGCCCACGAGTGGAGGACGGAGCCGCGATCTGGCGCATTGCCCGTGACTCCGAGGTGCTCGACCTCAACTCCTCGTACAGCTATCTGCTCTGGTGCCGCGACTTCGCCAGGACCTCCGTGGTGGCCCGCGGGGCCGCCGGTGAGCCGATCGCGTTCATCACCGGCTACGTACGGCCCGAGCGGCCGGACACCCTGGTCGTCTGGCAGGTCGCCGTCGACCACGCCCACCGGGGCCAGGGGCTCGCCGGACTGCTGCTCGAAGCGCTCACCGCGAAGGTGACCGGCTCGCACGGCATCACCCGTGTCGAGACGACGGTGTCGCCGGACAACACCCCCTCCGACCGGCTCTTCACCTCCTACGCCACGCGCCGCGGCGCCCTGCTGAGCCGTGAAGTCCTCTTCGACGCCGGATTGTTCCCCGACGACGGGCACCAGCCCGAAGTCCTCTACCGCATCGGCCCCCTCCACCCCCAGGGAGAAACGCTGTGACCATCACCCCGCCCGCCCTCAGTGTCTTCGAGTCCCTCGAATCGGAGGTACGCAGCTACTGCCGCGGCTGGCCCGCCGTGTTCGACCGCGCGCAGGGTGCCCGTCTGACCGACGAGGACGGCCACAGCTACCTCGACTTCTTCGCCGGGGCCGGCTCACTCAACTACGGGCACAACAACCCCGTACTGAAACGGGCCCTCATCGACTACATCGAGCGTGACGGCATCACGCACGGCCTCGACATGGCGACGACCGCGAAACGGGCGTTCCTCGAAACGTTCCAGAACGTGATCCTGCGTCCGCGCGACCTGCCGTACAAGGTGATGTTCCCCGGCCCGACCGGCACCAACGCCGTCGAGGCCGCGCTGAAACTGGCCCGCAAGGTCAAGGGCCGCGAGTCGATCGTGTCCTTCACCAACGCCTTCCACGGCATGTCGCTCGGCTCGCTCGCGGTGACCGGCAACGCCTTCAAGCGGGCCGGCGCGGGCATCCCCCTGGTGCACGGCACGCCGATGCCGTTCGACAACTACCTCGACGGCCGGGTCCCGGACTTCCTGTGGTTCGAGCGGCTTCTGGAGGACCAGGGCTCGGGCCTCAACAAGCCGGCCGCCGTCATCGTGGAGACCGTGCAGGGCGAGGGCGGCATCAATGTGGCCCGCGCCGAGTGGCTGCGCGCGCTCGCCGACCTGTGCCGCCGCCGCGACATGCTGCTCATCGTCGACGACATCCAGATGGGCTGCGGCCGCACCGGCGCCTTCTTCTCCTTCGAGGAGGCGGGCATCGTGCCGGACATCGTCACCGTCTCCAAGTCGATCAGCGGCTATGGACTCCCGCTGTCGCTCTGCCTGTTCAAGGGCGAGCTCGACGTGTGGGAGCCCGGCGAGCACAACGGCACCTTCCGCGGCAACAACCCGGCGTTCGTCACCGCGACCGCGGCCCTGGACGCGTACTGGGCGGACGGCCAGATGGAGAAGCACACCCTGGCGCGCGGCGAGCAGGTCGAGCAGGCGCTGCTCGCCCTGTGCACCGAGCACAGCCGGCTCGGCGTGACCTACCGGGGCCGCGGCCTCGTGTGGGGCCTTGAGTTCGCCGACCCGGCCCGCGCCTCCGAGGTCTGCGCCCGCGCCTTCGAGCTGGGCCTGCTCCTGGAGACCTCCGGTCCGCAGAGCGAGGTGGTCAAGCTGCTTCCGCCGCTGACCATCACGCCCGACGAGCTGGACGAGGGTCTGCGCACGCTGGCCCGCGCGGTCGCCGCGACCCTCTGACCGGCCGCAGACCGACCGATCGACGTACACAGAAAGGCAGCAACTCACCGTGATTGTCCGCTCGTTCAAGGACATCGAGAACACCGACCGCCATGTGAAGGCCGCCTCCGGCACCTGGGAGAGCAAGCGGATCGTCCTCGCGAAGGAGAAGGTCGGCTTCTCGCTGCACGAGACCGTCCTGTACGCAGGGACCGAGACCTCCATGTGGTACGCCAACCACATCGAGGCGGTCCTGTGCACCGAGGGCGAGGCCGAGCTCACCAACGAGGAGACCGGCGAGACCCACTGGATCGAGCCGGGCACGATGTACCTCCTGAACGGCCACGAGCGCCACACCCTGCGCCCCAAGACCGACTTCCGCTGTGTCTGCGTCTTCAACCCGCCCGTCACCGGACGGGAGGACCACGACGAGAACGGCGTCTACCCCCTGCTGACCGAACCCGAGGAGGGCTGACCATGACCGCCCAGGATCTCTACCCCACGCGTGGCGCCGCCGAGGTGATCACACCCCGCCAGGACCCCGTCGTCTGGGGACCGGCCGCCGGGCTGGAATCGTTCGAGCAGGACGGCTTCCTGTCGATCCAGGATCTGCTCACGGACGACGAGGTCGCCACCTACCGTGCGGAGCTGGAGCGGTTGATCGCCGATCCCGCCGTCCGTGCCGACGAGCGCTCGATCATCGAGCCGCAGTCGCAGTCCGTGCGTTCGGTCTTCGAGGTGCACCGGCTCAGCGAGCTGTTCGCGCGGCTGGTGAGCGACGAGCGCGTGGTCGGCATGGCGCGCCGGATCCTCGGCTCGGACGTGTACGTCCACCAGTCGCGGATCAACGTGAAGCCGGGCTTCGGCGCCTCGGGCTTCTACTGGCACTCGGACTTCGAGACCTGGCACGCCGAGGACGGCCTGCCGAACATGCGTACCGTGTCGGTCTCGATCGCGCTGACCGAGAACCACGACACCAACGGCGGCCTGATGATCATGCCTGGCTCGCACCGGGACTTCCTGGGCTGCGCGGGCGAGACGCCGAAGGACAACTACAAGAAGTCCCTTCAGATGCAGGACGCGGGGACGCCGTCCGACGAAGCGCTCACCAAGATGGCCGACCGGCACGGCATCAAGCTGTTCACCGGCCGCGCGGGCTCGGCGACCTGGTTCGACTGCAACGCGATGCACGGCTCGGGGGACAACATCACCCCGTTCCCGCGCAGCAACGTCTTCATCGTCTTCAACAGCGTGGAGAACACCGCGGTGGAACCGTTCGCCGCGCCGATCCGGCGCCCGGAGTTCATCGGCGCGCGGGACTTCACACCGGTGCGGTAGTCGACCGTCCTGCCGAGACCCGGGGGCGCACCTCGCGGCCGTCCGGCATCGCGACGGGGCTCCGCCCCGCTCCACCGGCCCCCTCCGGCCGGAGGGCCGCACTGATCATGCGGCCGTCCGGCCGGAGGGGGCCGTACGCGAGCCCGCAGCCGTGCCGCGGGCCGGGGCGGACACGCAGCAACCGTGCGCACAGAGATCGTTGGTACGGTCCCTCCATGGTCGATGAATCGTCACGCACCCCCGTCACCGGCGCCGATGTCGAGCACGCCGTGCGGCTCTCGGTCACCGCCCTGCGGGCCGGGCTCGCGGCGGACTGGAGCGTGCAGGCCGGCCCCCTGGAGTGGGACTGCTGGGAGACCGTCGAGCATCTGTCGGACGACCTGTTCGCCTACGCCGTGCAACTCGGCCCCGCCCAGCCCCCGCTGGACGGCGAGGTGCCCTACCTGTGTGAGGCGAAACGCCCCGGCGGCCCCCGCAACTCGGTGCACGCGGACCGCGCGGCCGGCCCCGCCGGGCTCCTGATGACGCTGGAGGCGAGCGGCGCGCTGCTCACCGCGATGGTGCGGACCGCCTCGCCCGACGTGCGCGCCCACCACGTCTTCGGCATCTCCGACCCCGAGGGGTTCGCCGCGATGGGCATCGTGGAGACCCTGCTGCACACCTATGACGTGTCCGAAGGGCTCGGGCTGACCTGGTCGCCGCCCGCCGGCCTGTGCGACCGGGTGCTGGCCCGCCTGTTCCGCGACGTACCCGATGACCAGGACCGCTGGCAGGCCCTGCTGTGGGCCACCGGCCGTGCCGACCTGCCCGGGCGCCCCCGTCCCGGGACGTGGCGCTGGTACGGCGAGCCGGTCAGCCGCGGCGCAGCCAGACTCTGAGCGGCCCCACCGCGGTGAAGCCCGCGCGCAGGGCGGCGGCCAGGTCGTCGCCGCTCTCGTAGCCGACGACCGCGCGGCCGGGCCAGGCGCGGGCGACGGTGGTCAGGCATCCGGCCCACGCCGCGTCCAGGTCGCCGTCGGGCGCGTGGAGGTTGGAGATCCCCACGACCTCCCCGCTCCTGCTCGCGACGGCGCCCGCCCTCACGCGTCCCTCGTCGTCGCGGTCCACCAGGAAGGTGTGGCCGGGTGCGGCGAGCAGTCCCGGCGGGAAGAGTCCTTCGCTGCCGCCCCGGGACCAGGCCCGCTCCCAAGCGGTCAACTCCGCTGCGCCGCGCACGAGTTGCCAGCTTTCGGTGACGGCTTCGGGCGCCGGGCGGTGGATCCAGCGCGCGTCGAAGAGGACGTCGAAACCGTCGCCCGTCAGATCCAGCGCCGCGAAACTGTCCTTGACGGACGCGCCGGGCGCCGCGAGGTCGATTCGACCGAGGACGTCGCGGGCCGAGGCCTGCGGGGTGAGCGTCACGGCGTCGGGGTAGAGGAGCGGAGTCCGGCGCGGACTGGTCCAGGCATGCGGACCCCACTCCCCCGAGATGCCGTGCGCGCGGCAGAGCGCGGCGCACCAGGCGGCGTTGTTGCGGGCCGCCTCGCGGGACCGGTCCTCGTACTCGATGTCCGTCGTCACGGCGCGATCGTGCATGATCGGCCCGCGCCGTGACCAGCGAATTTATCCCGCCGCGGGGACGGGCGCCGGGCGGTGCGCGTACGTCAGCGCGCGGGCAGCAGCTCGATCAGGCGATCCACGTCCTGGGCGCAGGAGTAGAGGTGGAAGGCCGCGCGCAGGTTGCCCGCGCGGTTGGAGAGTTCGATGCCGGAACGGCTCAACTCCTCCTGGCGGTGGCCGAGTCCGGGCACCGAGACGATCGCCGAGTCGGGCGCGGCCACCGGCTCGTACCCGAGCGGCGCGAGCCGGGAACGGAAACGGTCGGCGAGCGCGGTGTTGTGCGCGTGGACGCGTTCGATGCCCAGCTCCTCCAGGAGCGCGAGGGAGTGCCGGGCCCCAGTGTAGGAGAAGAGCGCGGGGCTCTCGTCGTACCGCCGCGCGGAGTGGGCCAGCTCCTGGACGGGTCCGTAGCAGCTGTCCCAGGGGTGCTCGCCCGCCACCCAGCCGGCGAAGACCGGGGTCAGCGCGCCGAGGTCGTCGGGCACGGTCAGGAAGGCGACGCCGCGCGGACCTGTCAGCCACTTGAAGCCGACGGTCACGGTGTAGTCGTACGCGCCCGCGTCGATCGGGTACCAGCCCGCGGCCTGGGACACGTCGATCAGGGTGCGGGCGCCGTGGGCGCGGGCGGCGTCACGGATCGCGGCGAGGTCGGCGACGCGGCCGTCGGCGGACTGGACCGCGCTGACCGCGACCAGCGCGGTGCCCGGCCGCACGGCCTGCGCGAGGCCGTCCAGCGGTACGGTGCGCACCAGCAGGTCGCGGCGCATGTGGAACGGGTTCACCACGGAGCTGAAGTCGGCCTCCGCCACGAGGACTTCGGCGCCTTCGGGCAGGGAGGTCGCGATGAGACCGGCGTACACCGCGACGGACGCGCCGACCGCGACACGCCGCACAGGCACGTCGACAAGCCGGGCGTAGGAGGCGCGGGCGGCCTCCACGTCGCCGAACAGGTCGGTGGGCTGCCCGGTGGCAGCGGCGGCCACGGCTTCCCCGATGGCGGCGACGGCCCGGGTGGGCAGCAGGCCGGTGCTCGCGGTGTTGAGGTAGGTGGTCTTCGGGGTGAATTCGCCGGGTGCGAGGGAGTCCAGTTCCATGCGCTCCAGCGTGAACGCCCGGCTACTTCACGTCAATTGGGCACAATCGACGGGCACCCCCAAGCCCGCCTTATGCGTGGCCCGGCATGAACCCCGCCCTCGGCGGGGAACCCCCGCATGAGCCCGGCCCCCTCGACCGAACCCCACGGCCCTCAGTCACCCACCTCAGCGCCCCCGACCGCCCTCAGCGGCGCCAGCGGCCCTGCCGGCATCAGCGGTCTCATCGGACTCAACGAACTCAACGAACTCAACGGTCTCAGCGGTCTCAGCGGGGAACCTCGCACCCGTCCGGCCCGCAGGCCTCCGCGTCGCCCTCGATGGTCCGCAGCGCCGGGGTGCGTGCCTGCCAGGCCTGTTCGAGTGCCTGTGTGAAGACCTCGGCGGGCTGTCCGCCGGAGATCCCGTATGTGCGGTCGAGCACGAAGAACGGCACGGCGTTGGCGCCGAGCTCGGCCGCCTCGGCCTCGTCGGCGCGCACGGCGTCGGCGTAGGCGTTCTCGTCACTGAGGACCGCACGGACCTCGTCGGCGTCCAGACCGGCGCGGACCGCGATGTCCGCGAGCACGTCGGCGTCGAAGACGGACCGCTCCTCGGCGAAGTTCGCCCGGTAGGCGAGGTCAAGCAGCTCGCTCTGCCGGCCGCGCGCCTTGGCCAGGTGCAGCAGCCGGTGGATGTCGAAGGTGTTGCCGTGATCACGGCCGTCGGCGAGGTAGCCCAGCCCCTCGGTGTGCGCGGTCGAAGCGACGTGCGCCTCCATGGCGCGGGCCTCCTCGACGGTCCGGCCGTACTTCTTGGCCAGCATCGGGATCACCGGGCCGACGTCACCCTTGGGGCGGCCGGGATCGAGCTCGAAGGACCGGTGGACCACCTCGACGCCGTCCCGGTGGGCGAACTCCGCCAGGCCCTTCTCGAAGCGGGCCTTGCCGATGTAGCACCAGGGGCAGGCGATGTCGCTCCAGATCTCGACGCGCATGTCACTTCTCTCAGCTTGTTGAAGGTCGTACGTTCTCCGACAACACGCACACCACCCAGCCCATTCCCGGCCCGACCTGCCCGTTCCACGTTCCCCCTTGATCCGTCGGTCCGCGGACGGGCACCCAGCGGCCAGCGGGTGGAGGCGGAACATCCGGGCGAAGGCGTGCTCGACGCCGACGGCCGTCATCAGCTACCGGGGGGGCTTTCTGCGTCATGCCGCAGCGCCGAGCACGGCTCTCACTTCGGGCACGTCGGCATACTCGTTGAGCCGAGCCCGGATGACTCGGACTCGCTCGGCCGTCCGCTCACTGGCCACATCTGCCGACAGGGTGATGACGCGCTCGGCGATGGCCGCCGCTTCTTCGGGCTCGTTGGCGTCTGCGTAGGCCACAGCGAGCCACGACAAGTAGAGCGCCATTGCGCGCGTATGCGTCGGGTCGTACCGGCCGAGGACATCGCGCAGCAAGGGCACGGCGCGGAGCGGCCGACACGATTCGGTAGAGACACGCGGCTCGGCCGGCGCCGTGGTGCACGGTCGGGGCTTTCTGCTGACCATGCCTGCTGGTCAACCCGCCCGCGCCAAGCTGTAGTTCCGTCGGTTCACGGTCAGGCGATGTCACATGCGGCCCACTCACGGGCCGGTTCGCTCCGTGAAGCTCAGCGACAGATGGTCCCGTAGTGGGCGATAGCCGAGCCGCTGGTAGAGCGCGTTGCTTGTCGGGTTGGACAGGTCGGTGAAGAGCACCATCTGAGCCGCGCCGCGGTTCTGAGCCAGCCGTGTCGCGGCGGAGGTGACCGCAGCCGCGTAGCCGTGGCGGCGCAGGCCTGGCGGTGTGTAGACGGGGCCGATCCTGGCGTGTGCGGACGCCTGGCAGCGGCGTCCCACGCAATTCCCCCGCCGGCGCACACGCCGCTTCCTCGGGCATGGGCCCGAGCAGCGGGGCCAAGGGCGGCGTTTGCAGGAAGGCCCCGGCAACCGTCCCGCCGCGGATCCACCAACCTGAGCGCACCCTCGGCCAGACCCCGGCGCGGGCTCCCTCCGAGACCGTGAGGAGGACGGACGCGCGGGCGGCGTTGCCCGTCAGCCACTCGTCAGCGGTCGCACGGAACTTCTCGACGTCGTCCGTCAGATGCCACGTCATGGCCCATGGTGACTCTGCCCACGGACCGGCCGCATGTGGTTTTCGCGCGCCCGGCCGTGGCCGAGTCCGCGTGCGCCCGCTGCCGGTTGCCGGTTGCCGGTTGCCGGTTGCCCGGGGCTACGAAGGCGGACTCCCGCACCCGCGGCCCCGCCCCGCAGCCCACCTCCCCACCTCGAAGGCCCACCTCGAAGGCCCACCTCAGACCACCCCTCAGGCCGCCGCCGCCAGTCTGCTGAACGTGGCGCGGTAGGCGCTCGGGGTGAGGCCCGTGCGGCGTACGACGTGGGTGCGCAGGGAGTCCGCGCTGCCCAGGCCGCTGGCCTCGGCGACCCGGTCCATCGCGAGCGTGGTCGTCTCCAGGAGTTCCTTGGCGCGCTCGATGCGCTGGTGCAGGAGCCACTGGAGCGGGCTCACGCCGCTCTCGGCGTGGAAGCGCCGGGTCAGGGTGCGCACGCTGACCCCCGCGTGCCGGGCCAGGTCGGTGAGGGTGAGCGGCTTGTCGAGGTTGCGCATCGCCCAGCCCCGGGTGTCCGCGCAGACCGCCCCGCGCTCGGCGGGCAGCGGGGTCTGGGTGAACTGGGTCTGCCCGCCCGGCCGTACGGGTGCGACCAGTGCCTGGCGGGCCACCGCGTTGGCGACGGCCGCGCCGTAGTCGGTACGGATGATGTGCAGGCACAGGTCGATCCCGGCGGCGTACCCGGAGGAGGTCATGACATTGCCGTCCTGGACGTACAGGACATCGCCCTTGAGGTCGAGCGCGGGGTAACGCCTGCGCAGTTCCTCGGCGAGTTCCCAGTACGTGGTGGCGCTGCGCCCGTCGAGCAGGCCGGCCTCCGCGAGCACGAAGGCGCCGCTGCAGATGGACGCGATGCGGGCGCCCCGGGCCGCCGCCTGCGCGACCGCGGCCACCGTGCGCGGATCGGGCTCGTAGCGCTGTCCGGTGCCGGCCACCAGGACGGTGTCGGCGTCCCGCGCCGCGTCCAGGCCCCGGCCCACGTACAGGTCGAGCCCGCCGGTCGTGGCGACCGGGCCCGGCTCGGGGGTGCAGACCACCACCTCGTACCCGGCGACCGCCTCGTCCCCGGGGCCGCCGTCGATCTCGACCTTGCCGAACAGGAGCTCCGGGATGGCCAGGTTGAACAGGGAGACGGGTGACGGCGCGACAACGGCGACACGATGCAGCGGCATGGCCAGAACCTCCGGGTGTATGGCATTCGGGCCACTACTGTACGGGGCCCCCGCTTGCCAGGATGAGGACATGCCAACGAACGCCACGCTCCAAGCCGCTCCCGCCGACCACGAGTTGGGCCAGAAGCCGCCGCGCGGGTCCGCGCCCGCACTCACCCTCGCCGCCTCCCTGCTCGGCTTCGCCCTCATCACCCTGGACGCCTCGGTGGTGAACGTGGCGCTGCCCGCGATCGGTTCCGACCTCGGCGGCGGCATGTCGGGGCTCCAGTGGGTGGTGGACGCCTACACCCTGGCGTTCGCCGCGCTCATGCTCTCCACCGGCGCCTTCGCCGACCGGATCGGCTCGGCGAAGGCGTACGCCCTGGGCACCGTGCTCTTCACTCTCGCGTCGGCCGCCTGCGGTCTGGCCCCGGGCCTCGGCGTGCTGATCGGCGCCCGGGTGGTGCAGGGGGTGGCCGCCGCGGTGGTGCTGCCCGCCTCGCTCTCCCTGGTACGCCAGGCCTATCCGGACCCGGCGCGCCGGGCCAGGGCGGTGGCGCTCTGGGCGGCCGGCGGTTCGGTGGCGGTCGCGCTCGGCCCGGTCGCCGGTGGTGCGCTGACCACCCTCTGGGACTGGCGGGGGATCTTCTTCATCAACCTGCCGCTCGGGCTCGCGGCCCTGGCCCTGACCGCCCGCGCCCCGCGCGCCGCGCGCCGCCCGGCCCCGCTCGACCTGCCGGGTCAGCTGGCGGCCGCTCTCGCGCTGGCCGCGCTCGCCTTCGCGGTGATCGAGCAGGGCACGGTACGGATCGTGGCGGGCGCCGTCGCCGTGGCCGCCGGCACCGCGTTCTGGCTGATCGAGCGCAGGGTCGCGCATCCGGTGGTGCCGTTCGGCCTGTTCCGCAGCCGGACGGTGGCCGTGTCCATGGGCGCGGGCGCCACGGCCAGCGTGGCCTTCTACGGCGTGATCTTCGCCTTCAGTCTCTACTTCCAGCGGGTGCGCGGCGAGTCCGCGCTGGCCGCGGGCCTGATGTTCCTGCCGATGACCGTACTGATCCCGGTCATGAACGTGCTCTCGGGCAAGCTGTCGAACCGCTTCGGGCCGCGCCTGCCCATGCTGATCGGTCAACTGACCGCCCTGGCAGGCCTGTTGCTGCTCCTGCTCGCCGACGAGCACACCCCGACCCTGCTGGCCGCGTTCCTGCTGGTCCCCCTCGCGCTGGGCTGCGGCATCTCCATTCCCGCGCTGACCGCCGCCATGATGGAGGCGCTGCCGCAGGAGCGGGCGGGGCTCGCGGCGGGGGTCCTCAACGCGGGCCGGCAGGTCGCCGGGGCCCTCAGCATCGCGGTGTTCGGGTCCCTGGTCGCCGGGGGCGGCGGATTCATACCGGGACTGCGCACGAGCCTGCTGGTCGCGGCCGTCCTGTTCGCGGTGTCCGCCCTGGCCACGCTGCGGATGCGAGCGATCCAGCGATAGCTCGCGCGACGAAAGTGCCCGGCGGACGCCTCAACCTGGGTGACCGGACTCCGGGAGCCGGTCACCCTCCCCCTGGCAACCGGCTCCTCCTGGCAACCGGCTCCTGCCGTCAGCCGGACGCCCGAGGACCGTACGACGCCGGCGCGAAGACCGTACGACGCCGGCCCGAGGACAGCTCAGGGCAGGCGCACGGTCACTCCAGGGTGCCGTTCACCCGGCGGGGCAGCCCCAGGGGGTTGTCGTCGCGCAGTTCCGGGGGGAGCAGGGGCTGGGGGGTGCTCTGGTAGGTGACCGGGCGCAGCCAGCGTTCCACCGCGGTGGCGCCGACCGAGGTGGAGGTGGAGGTGGTCGCGGGGTAGGGGCCGCCGTGGTGCTGGGCGGGGGCGACGGCGACCCCGGTGGGCCAGCCGTCGACCAGGACGCGGCCCGCCAACTGGGTGAGTTCGGCCAGGAGTTGAGTGCCGGAGCCCGCGCCTTCCGTCTCGGCTGGGGAGAGCTGGAGGGTGGCGGTGAGGTTGCCGGGGAGGCGGGAGAGCACCGCGCCGATCTCGGCCTCGTCCGCGTAGCGGGCCACGACGGTGACCGGGCCGAAGCACTCCTCGATGAGCAGGTCGTGCTCGCCCTCCTCGGCGAGCAGCGCCGCCGGTACGGTCAGGAAGCCGCCGCTCACCGTGTGCTCGCCGCCCGCGCCCGGCGTGACCGGGGCCTCGACGCCGGGCAGCGCGGCCCGCTCGGCGACCCCGGCGACGAAGGCGTCGCGCATGCGGTGGTCGAGCATGACCCCCGCGTCGGTGTCGCTGACGGCGGCGGTGAGGGCCTTGAGCAGGGCGTCGCCCGCCGCGCCCTGGGGGGCGAGTACGAACCCCGGCTTGGTGCAGAACTGGCCGACACCCATGGTCATCGAGGCGCCGAGCCCGGCTCCGATCGCCTCGCCGCGCTCGTCGGCGGCGGCTGCCGTCACCACGACGGGATTGAGGGAGCCGAGCTCGCCGTGGAAGGGGATGGGCACGGGGCGCGCGGCCGCCGCGTCGAACAGGGCCCGCCCGCCGCGCACCGAGCCGGTGAACCCGGCGGCCGACACCAGGGGATGACGTACGAGCTCGACACCCGCGGTGAAGCCGTGCACGAGGACGACGACGTCCTCGGGCAGCCCCGCCTGGAGGGCCGCGCGGCGCAGCATCGACACACAGAGCTCGGAGGTCGCCGGGTGGTCGGGGTGCGCCTTGACGACGACGGGGCAGCCCGCCGCGAGGGCGCTCGCGGTGTCGCCGCCGGGCACGGAGAAGGCCAGCGGGAAGTTGGACGCCGCGTACACGGCCACGACGCCGAGCGGGATCTTGACGCGCCTGAGGTCGGGCCAGGGCGGGGTGCGCGAGGCGTCGGCGTGGTCGATCCGCACATCGAGGAAGGATCCCTCCTCGACGGCTTCGGCGAACGCCCTCAACTGGGCGGTGGTGCGCGCCAGTTCGCCGGAGAGCCGGACCGGGCCGAGGGCCGTCTCGGCATCGGCCGCCTCCACGACGTGCCCGGCGCCGGCGTCCAGGAGGTCCGCCGCGGTCCGCAGGAACACCGCGCGCACGCTCAGGTCGGCCAGCGCCCCGCGCGCGGACCAGGCGGCCCTGACCGCCTGGTCGACCTCCTCGGGTGTGGCTTCGACCGCAACCTCTTCACGCGGCTTCCCCGTTCGGGGGTCGACACTCCAGACTGGTGCTGCTGCGCTCACCGCGATGTCCTTCCACTGCCCGGTCCGCTTACCGCCGCCCACCAGGACTTGTTCGGTATTCTGAACACTGTTCCCGGTGCTGAATAAGCTGAATATGCTGGGACTCTATTAACGGGCGTTCCGCCTTGGCAAGAAGCCTCGGCGAGGACGAGATGGAGCGGGGTGCTGGATGTCGGCTGCCGATTCGGGTGGAGCGCAGGTCAAGTCCGCGGTGCGGACCGTGGAGTTGCTTGAGTATTTCGCGGGACGGCCCGGAATGCACTCCCTCGCCGCCGTGCAGGAGGCGGTCGGCTACCCCAAGTCCAGCCTGTACATGCTCCTTCGCACCCTGGTGGAGCTCGGCTGGGTCGAGACCGACGCGACCGGCACCCGGTACGGGATCGGCGTGCGGGCCCTGCTGGTCGGCACCTCCTACATCGACGGCGACGAGGTGGTGGCGGCGGCCCGCCCCACCCTGGACCGGCTCTCGGACGACACGACCGAGACGATCCACCTCGCCCGGCTCGACGGCACCAACGTCGTCTACCTCGCCACCCGCCAGTCCCAGCACTACCTGCGCCCCTTCACCCGCGTCGGCCGCCGCCTGCCCGCCCACTCGACCTCGCTGGGCAAGGCGCTGCTCGCCACCCACAGCGACGAGCAGGTGCGCAAACTCCTGCCGGAGACCCTTCAGCAGCTGACCGAGCACACGATCACGGACCGCGAGAAGCTGATCGAGGAGCTGCACCTCGTCCGCGAGCAGGGTTACGCGGTGGACCGCGAGGAGAACACGCTCGGCCTGCGCTGCTTCGGCGTCGCGATCCCGTACCGCACCCCGGCGCGCGACGCGATCAGCTGCTCGGTGCCGGTGGCCCGGCTGACCCCGGCGCACGAACAGATGGTGAAGGACGCCCTGTTGGACGCCCGCGACCGCCTGACACTGGCCACCCGCCGCCTCTGACCGCGTACCCGGCCCCACCCCGCTGACGCCGGCCACCCGCCGCCTCCGACCGCGTGCCTGGGCCCCCGACCCCCAACCCGCTGCCTCTGACCGCGTACCCGACCCACCGAGCGGCGCGGTGGCACACGCATGTCGGTCGGTGGCCCCCTCCTCGCGGCCCTCTCCCCATGCCCGGCCCCCTCCCCCGCGCGGCGGAGCCGGTTCGTCGCACAGCAGGACGCGGGGCCCCGGGCCGCGCGGGAGTGTGAGGGCATGCCCCTCACGGACCCTGCCGGGAATGCCCCGACTGCCCGGAAAAGCAGCCGCCCCGCAGGGGCGACCCGCCCGACGCCCGCCCTGTTCGCCCTGTACGCCCGTGACCGGTGGGGGCAGCTGTGGCGCGGCCGCCTGGGCGCGTTGCCGCACGGAGCGGTCCGGCCGTGGATGCGGGTCGCCGTCGTCGTGGCGGCGGCGCTTTCGCTGGTGCCTGCCGTGACGCACACGGTGTGGGCGACGGGGTCGACGGCGGGCATGGCGGCGTCGCTTGCCGAGGGCAGGGGCTCCGACGAGTACGCGCTGGAGGCGGTGTTCGCGGCGTTCACCGTGCTGTCCGCCGCCGCTGCGCTGATGATCGCCTTCGGGCTCGGCAGGTCACTGCCGCTGCGGGTGCCGCTGGCCCTGGCGTGGCTGGGCTCGGGGGCCACCGCCTGCTGGGGCTGCTGGCTCTGGCTCTCCATCTGCGTGATGGGCGACGGAGCCGGGGACCGGCCGACCGCCCTGATGCTCCTCACCTACGCTGTACAGATGATCACCGGGCTGATCGTCGTCGCCACCGGCGCCCGCTTCCTCGCGGCGCGCTCCCGCCATCCGGGCGGTACGCCGTGATGCGTGCGCTGTTCGGCGTCAGGGCCCGGCACCGCTGGGTCCATCTGGTCATCGGCGGGGCCCTGTTGATGCCGTACTTCCTGGTCGGCACGGTCATCGTCGGCTCCTTCGCACCCGGCGCCAGTCCGTTCAACTCGTTCCCGCTCGCGCTCGTCACGCTCGCCGTCGCCCTGCCCTTCCCGGCCATCTCCGCGCTGGTGCCCATCGCACGGCCCCTGCTCGTGTTCGGCGTCCGGTCGCTGTGCGGGGTGGATCCCGCGCAGCTCGCCGACCGGCCCGCCCGCTCGTGGGACGCCCGGCTGCGCGCCGCCGCCTGGTACACGCTGCACTGCGCGGTCGGCGGGATCCTGAGCGGGATGAGCCTGGCGCTTCCCCCGTTCTCGGTCTTCCTGGTGGCGCTGCCGGTCGCGTCCGGTCTGCGCCACACCCCGTACAGCGCCTCGGGGCCCCTCTCCACCGACTGGGGCATCGCGCTCGCCCCGCTCGCGGGGCTCGCGATGCTGTTCGGCCTCGCGGTGTGTTCGGCGGCGGCCGGGTCGCTGCTGGCCCGGCTCGCACCCGTGCTGCTCGGCCCCACTCCGGCCGACAGGCTGGCCGCGGCCGAACAGCGCTCGGCGGAGCTGGCCGTACGCAACCGGCTCGCCCGCGAGCTGCACGACTCGGTGGGCCACGCCCTGAGCGCGGTGACCCTCCAGGCGAGCGCGGCCCGCCGGGTCCTCGACCTCGACCGGGAGTTCGTACGGGAGGCGCTGACCGCGATCGAGGAGACGGCCCGGCGCACCGTGGGCGAACTCGACGCCGTACTCGGCCTGTTGCGGCAGGACGACGACGACCTCACCGTGGCGCCCGACCTCGCCGGCCTGGACTCCCTGCTGTCCCGCACCGGCATGGAGGTGGCGTACTCCCTCAAGGGCGATCCGGCGTCGGTGCCCGAGCTGGTCTCCCGGGAGGCGTACCGCATTGTCCAGGAGGGCCTGAGCAACGCCCTTCGCCACGGCTCGGGACCGGCCGTGACCCTGCAAGTCGCCATCGCTGGCGGAGAGTTGGAGATGGTGATGGAGAACCCCCTGTCCGGGGCGGCGCCGGTGGTGCGCCCCGGCGGCGGCCGGGGCCTGCGCGGCATAGCGGAGCGGGCCGCCCTGCTCGGCGGGCACGCGTCGGCGGGCCCCGAGGACGGCGTCTGGCGGCTCAGCGCATGTCTGCCGCTCGGCGGTGCGCGATGAACGCCCCGGTCCGGGTGGTGATCGCGGACGACGAGCGGATGGTGCGCACGGCGCTGCGCGTCATCCTCGACGCCGAGCCCGACCTGGAGGTCGTCGGCGAGGCGTCCACCGGCGCCGAAGCCCTCCCCGTCGTACGCGACACGTGTCCCGACGTGGTGCTGATGGATGTCCGGATGCCCGAGATCGACGGCATCCGCGCCACCGAGCAGATCCTGGCGTCCATGGCGCAGCCGCCGAGGATCCTGGTGGTCACGACGTTCGAGAACGACAGTTACGTGTACGACGCGCTACGCGTGGGCGCCGCGGGGTTCCTCTTGAAGCGGGCCGCCGCCGAGGAGCTGATCCAGAGCGTCCGTCTGGTCGCGCGCAGCGATTCGATCCTGTTCCCGGCGCGGCTGCGCGAACTGGCCGCCCGGCACTCCCCCGCGGGCGCCGCCACCCCGCCCTGGACGGCCCGGCTCACCGAGCGGGAGGCCGAGGTGCTGCGCCTGATGACGACGGGCCTGACCAACGCCGAGATCGCCGGGCGGATGGGGGTCGGCCCTGCCACGGTCAAGACGCACGTCGCCTCGGTCCTGGCCAAGACGGGTACCCGTGACCGCACGCAGGCGGTGATCGCGGCGTACGAGTCGGGGTTCGTGCGGCCCCGATGAACGTTTTCTGAGAAACCCGGACGCCGGGAACTGCGCGCACGGCCCCGTCCGTCTTACGTATGGGATGAACAAGACAATCAGGCGCGCCTCGGTCTTCTGTCTGCTGATGGTGCTCGCCCTCCTCGGACGAGCCACCTATGTGCAGTTCTACAAAGGCGAGGCCCTCGCGGACGACAAGCTGAACCGGCGGAACACCATCGCGGAGTACTCGCAGCCGCTCGGGGACATCATCGTGGCCGGATCCCCGGTCACCGGCTCGGAAAGGACGAAGAGCGGCGACCTCGCCTACCAGCGCAGCTACAAGGACGGGCCGATGTACGCGCCCGTCACCGGCTTCGCCTCGCAGGTGTACGGATCGACCCAGCTGGAGGGGATCTACTCCAAGGTCCTCGACGGCAGCGACCCGCGCATGCAGAACCCGTTCGACGCGCTCACCCGGCAGCGCGCGCCCGGTGGCGACGTCCTGACCACCATCGACCCGTCGGTGCAGCAGGCCGGGTACAAGGCGCTCGGGAAAAAGGAGGGCGCGGCCGTCGCCATGGACCCGAAGACGGGCCGCATCCTCGGCATGGTCTCCACGCCGTCCTACGACCCGTCGAAGATCGCGGGTTCCTCGGCGGCGTCCGGCGACGCGTGGAAGCAGCTGTACGACGACAAGAGCCAGCCGATGCTCAACCGGGCGCTGCGCCAGCCGCTGGCGCCCGGGTCCACGTTCAAGCTGGTGGTGGCCTCGGCGGCGCTGGAGAACGGGCTCTACGCCACCATCGACGACCCCACCGTGAGCCCCAATCCGTACCGGATGCCGGGCACGACGACGGACCTGCCCAACGAGTCGGCCTCCGCGCCGTGCGAGAACGCCTCGATCCGCGTCGCGCTCGAATACTCCTGCAACAACGTGTTCGGCAAGATCGCCGTGGACCTGGGTCAGGACAAGGTGCGGGCGATGGCGGAGAAGTTCGGCTTCAACGACTCCACGCTCGACGTTCCCGTACGCGCGTGGCCGAGCGTGTACCCGAAGAACATGGACAAGTCGTCCACGGCCCTGTCGGGCATCGGCCAGTTCGAGGTGACCGCGACGCCGTTGCAGATGGCGATGGTGTCCGCCGCGATAGCGAACGACGGTGTGATGGCTTCGCCGCACATGGTGTCCAAGGTGACGGACTCCAAGGGCAGCACGCTTCAGTCGTACAAGGACTCCGACGGCAAGAGGGTGCTGTCCTCCAAGACGGCCCAGGCCATGTACAGCGCGATGATCTCCGTGGTCACCGACGGCACGGCATCCAGCGCGAAGACGCCCGGCGTCGAGGTCGGCGCCAAGACCGGCACGGCCCAGCACGGAGTGAACAACTCCAAGAAGCCGTACGCCTGGTTCACCTCGTTCGCCAAGGATCCAAGGACCGGCAAGGAGGTCGCGGTCGCCGTGGTCATCCAGGACTCCGACGCCAAGCGCACCGAGGTCAGCGGCAACGGCCTGGCGGGCCCGGTCGCCCAGGCCATGATGAAGGCGGCGCTGGCTTCGGGCTGACGCGCGGGCGGGGCCGGCTCCCGGTCCGGCCCACCCGGTCCGGGGCGCGCGTGGACGGCGCACGCCCCGGACCGGCCCCCTGCCGGCTACGGCAGGAAGTACATCGGGTTCGGGAGCTTGTACGTCTTGTCGGCGTAGCCGCCCGAGAGGTCGGTGTACTGGTCGCCGAGGTTGGCGACGATGTTGTAGCCCATCGACTCGATGTGCTTGCGGGTGCCCGCCTTGTAGTCGACCGTCGAGCAGGTCCAGGTGGGCGTGGCGCACTTCAGGTACGCCGGCGGGCTGGTCTTGTCCTTGAGGAAGAAGTGCGCGGAGTCGACCGGCACCTTGTAGCCCGCCCTGGTCAGGTTGACCGCGCTGGCGTCGCGCTGGGAGGCGTCACGGCCGGTGAGGAAGAACACCGTGACGCCGTTCTTGGCCGCGTAGTTGACCAGGTCCGGCATGCCGAACACGGCGATCGACTGCGCGCTCTGCACATAGGCGTTGAAGGCGGTCGCGTTGTACGCGAAGCCGTTCTTCTTCTCGTAGTCGTACGTCAGCAGCGTGGTGTCGTCGACGTCGAGCACGATGGCGGGCTTACGGCCGTCCCGTCCGCGGTGCTCCGCGGCGTGCTGGATCTGCCGCTTGGCGCGCGCCTCGATGTCGGCGACCTGCTTGGCGTAGTTGCTCTTGGGCGACGCCTGGTAGTTCCCCGAGGCGTCGGCCGTACCGCCGTAATACGCGTTGATCTTGTCTTCGACCTTGGTGACGTTGGGGATCTCGCGGTCCGACTTCGGCGTGGCGTTGTCGGCGGAGGCGGCGCCGACGCCGTAGAAGGCGCCGCCGGTGACGGCGAGTGCAGCGGCGGTGGCTGCGGCTTTGGTGAGAATGCGCATGGGCGCTTGTCTACGCGCATCACACGCGTCCCGCCAGGGCATATGCCGAAATCTTTGCCGCACCGTGTCCTACCGGGGGTAGCCGAAGCGGTCTCGGCCCCTCCCTGTGGCTGTGCCCCGGCCCCCCGCCCCGGCCCCCTGGGGGTGGGGGGCCTGCGGCCGGCATGCAGCTTCTGTCTGGTCGGCTGCGCATCGGGCTATTGGTCAGCCGGTGTTGTCCCTGATCAGAAACGCTTGGACCAGGCGGATCGCTGCCCGACCACTGTCGTAGACGGTGCTGGACGGCGGCGTAGAGTGGCGCGAGGTTCGGCTGTTCGGGCCTCCACGGGGACGGGGGCTCTCGATGGGCATGAACAAGGCGGCCAGGACCGAGTGGTGGGAGAGTCTGCCTACCGGGATCCGCGACGAAATCGACGGATACATCCTTCAGGACTCCCTGCTCGGGGCAGTGCGTGTCATCGTCGCCGTCGGCCGCGCTCCCCACGGCATCGGTGTGGGCACCGCTCAGCTGATCGCCCATGACCGCTATCTCCACCACGGGGACCGGATTGCACGCGAGCCGGAGAGCCCCCTCGACCTGGAGTCGCTGGCCTTTCGGGCGGCCGGGTGCGGGGGCCGCATCATGGCGATCGAGGCGGTCTGGGATGGTGACACCGTCCACGACTGGTTCGTACGGCTGCTGGCCGTCACCGCCGACCCGGCGGGAGAGGCCCACATGGCCACCGTCTACTGGTCAACGGCCAAGCGCTACCTCGGCGAGGACGCGGAGGGCGGCCCGCGCCACCCCGTAGCTGTAGCTGCCGAGCGGGCCGGGCGTGCCCTCGCTGAACACCTGGCTGTTGCGTTCCACTTCGCCAGCCCGGACACACCCGACGATGAGGCCCCACGCCGGCAGCCCTGAGTAGTTTGGTACTGGTGCCGTCAGGCCTCTTGCGCTCCTGAATGTGGTCCGTGGGGACAGTGGCCGAATGCCTCGGTTGCGACGTGCCCGGGCCGCCCAGGCTGTAGCCAGGTGGCCGACAGGCGTCATTGGCCGTTACCCCCAGCGGGATCACGCTCGGGCCGATCATCGGCAGGCTGCTCGCCGCGGAGATCCTGAGCGGCAAGAGAGATGAGATCCTTGCGGACTTCCGCCCGGAGCGGTTCTCCCCCTGACGGCCCGGGCCAGCGCTGACCGGCCCCCTGCCTTACAAACCGCTGAACGCAAATGACGTCCGATCATCCGGCCACGGTGCCGAGTCGGCCGTCCTCGGTCGCGGAACGATCCAACCACCTCGAAGATCATTTCGTTAGAAGTTCTTAAAGGGCACCCGGCGCCAACTGGGCGCAGCCGCGCGCCCCCTGGCTGTTCGGGCGGGCCGGCATGGGCAACTTCAGCCCGTCCGGCGATTGAGGACGAGCGCCCTTGAGGCGCGAACGGGGTCTGGGGCGGAGCCCCAGGGAGGGCCTTGGGGCGGTGGCCCTGGGTCTGGGGCGGAGCCCCGGGGAGGGGCCTCGGGGCGGCAGCCCTGGGTCTGGGGCGGAGCCCCGGGGAGGGGCCTCGGGGCGGCAGCCCTGGGTCTGGGGCGGAGCCCCGGGGAGGGGCCTCGGGGCGGCAGCC
>NZ_JBICXU010000032.1:0-90250 GCF_043200435.1 Streptomyces sp. NPDC048416 | reverse complement strand
AGCCTGTCCGGCGATTGAGGACGAGCGCCGTTCAGGCGCGAACGGGGGTGCAGGGGGCGGAGCCCCCGCATGGGGTCTGGGGCGCAGCCCCAGGGAGCTGCACCCTCAAGTAGCCGCACGGGTGGGTGGGTGGGTGGGCGGACCCCCGGGGTCTGGGGCGGAGCCCCAGGGGGCTGCACACTCAAGTAGCCGCACGGGCGGGTGGGTGGGCGGACCCCCGGGGGCTGGGGGCGGAGCCCCAGGGGGTCGCACACTCAAGTAGCCGCACGGGCGGGCGGGTGGGCAAACCCCCGGGTTACTGGACTATGCGCCAGCGTTGCTGATCGGCCGGCAACGCCCCGCAGGGGCGAACCTCAGCGACCTGAAGGTTCTTGGGATCGTTGGGCGAGAGGTCGGACAGACACCAGTCCCCGTCCTTGCTGACGAGATTCACAAATCCGTCCGCCCCGTCGATCGGACGGATCGCCCACTTCTGGTTGCTGGTCATCTGACCAGTCGTCAGACTCGCATCCCCACCCGACGCCCCCCACATCTGCACCTGGTTGCCCTCCCGCGTGTTGTCGGCGACAGCCCACTTCTCGGTGGAGGAGGTGAAGGCGAACTCGTCCTGCGGCAGCGGATGGACGTACCAGTACTGGTCCCACGTGGGGTTGTTGCGGATCTCCCGCGCGCTGTAGACGTAGCGCCCCTCCGGCTTCTGGTCCGTGGCCGTCGACAGGTACAGACCGAGCCCGGACTGGATGCGGACCAGCTTCGCCGGGTCGTACTGGGGCTTCTTCGGCCCGCCGCCACCCGCCGGCTTCCCGGCGTCGGGATCCTTCTTTTTCGGCTTCTCGGCCGGGGGCGCCGATGGCGGGGCGGCGGAGGGCGGCGGATTGGGCTGGGTCGAGGGGGACGGCGGGGCGGAGGGCAGCGGGCTCTTGGAGCCCTGCGGCAGCGGCTCCTCCTTCGCGGCCGCCTGCTCGGAGGCCTGGCTCTTGACGCCCATGTCGTGCTGGAACCAGAACACCACGAACGCCACGGCCAGCGCCACGAGGATCGAACCGACCGCGAGGAACCAGGCGGGGAACACCGACGGCTGCACGAAACTGCCGCGCAGCTCCTGCGGCGCGGGCTCGCCCGACCTGAGTACCGAGACGGTGAAGGGATGCTGGCGCACCCCGCCGAACCAGCTGATGTTCGCCGAGGTGACCTGGACCTCGGCGAACCCGGCACGGCCCGGGTCGACCTGGACCGCCGTGGGGTGGGCCTCGACGGTGACGGCGTCGCCGTTGTCCCGGGTGGAGAAGGAAGCGGTCAGGGGCTGGTTGCCGAGGTTGTCGACGGCCACCCGGCCCCGGGCGCGCCGCCTGCCCCGGATGGTGCGCGGCACCAGCTCCGCACGGAGTTCGCTGTACGGGCCGATGGTGAGGCGGCCCTCGACGACGTCGGCGTTCCCGGGGTGTTCGCGCGGCTCGACGCGCACGCCGAACGGAGCGGGACCCGCCACGGCGTCCGGGGTGCGCGGAGGCGCGAACGTGATGTCGGCGGTTCCCTCCGCCCCGGGGTAGAGCCGCAGCACCGCCGGCTCGACGCTCGCCCAGCCGGCGGGATCACCGACCGGAGAGAGCCGGTACTCCTCGACGGTGTCCCCGGTATTACGCACCCGCAGTCGTACGACGGCGCTGTCACCGGGGGCGACGGTGGTGGCGGGGGGCTCCAGGGCAGTCCACATACTCACCCCACGAGTCAAGTGCGCCGCAGGGTGAAGTACAGGGACGGAAGGGGCAGTTCCGGGGGCAGGACTGGCTGCCCGAGCGGCCATCCTCCCTCGTCGGGCGCCCCGCGCCGAGGGCCCGTCCGGGGGCCTTGACCCGGGCGGTTGCGGGGGAACAACCGCCCGGGAGTCTGGGGATGCGAGCAGCCTCTCAGGCTCCGATCAGCAGGGCCTAACGTCCACTAACGTCCGCGCTAACGGGCTTGCAGACGGCCTGCCGAGGAGTCGCCGGTGATGAGCCGGTGACTCGCCGAGGAGTCGCCGAGGAGTCGCCGAGGACTCGCCGGTGATGAGCCCAGGACTCGCCGGCGGCTCGCTAGCGGCCCGGGTTCCCGGTGCCCTTGACCGCGCCGCCGACCAGCCAGTTGAGCGTCTTCGCGTCGGCGACACCGCTCTGCGGGAGACCGACGGCTGCCTGGTATTCCTTGATGCCCTTCGCCAGGTCGGCGTCCGACTTCAACGGGAAGCCGCCCTTCTGGGGGGCCTTGAAGTAGTCGATGCCCTTCAGTGCGTACGAGCGGTCACGGTCGAGGTCGACGTCCGAGATCCCGGCCTGATTGGCCCACCACAGGGACGCCGTCAACTTCGTGACCTGGTAGTTGTTCGCGCCGAGCTTCACGTCCTCGGGCCTGATGCCCTGCGCCCACATCGAGGTGAGGGTGGCCCGGCCCAGGGTGCCGTACTTCTTGTCGGTCAGCGTCAGCTGGCGGCTGCTCTTCTTGTCCGCCATGACGTGCCGCTGGTAGCAGGCGAGCGAGGTCTGGGTGGGCTTGTCGATGACCGCGGCGGTCCAGCCGGGCTTCAGCACGCACTCGTTGGTGAGCGTGCCCAGGAGGTATTGCGCGAACGTGACGATGTCGTCCGGTTTGTACCCGACGTCCCAGACCGGGCCGACCGGAGCGTTCGGGGCCGCCTTGGGTGCCTTCTTCGGGGCCGCCGCGGCGGGCGGCGGCCCACTGCCGACCTGCGCGGCGCCGCCGCCGTCGCCCGCGGCGGCCGCGCCACCCGCGCCGCCCGAGCTGTCGGCGGGTGGCGGCGCCGCGGCGTCGAGCGCGGCGGGCGGGGCCGACGAGGGCGCGGGGGCCAGCGGGGACTCGGCGCCCTGCGGCACCGGCTGTGCGCTGGAACTCGCCTGCATCTCGCCCGCCGCGGTGTTCACCTTCGGCTGGAAGCCCATCCACAGCACCACACACGCCACCGACGCGGCCACGGCCGCGCTGCCCGCGACGAGCAGCCAGCGCGGCAGCACCGGGCGCTGCTCGAAGGTGCCGGTGAGTTCGAGTGCCTTGTCGTCGCCGGAGCGGCGCACCGCCACGGTCAGGCGGTGCTGTTCGGTGCTGCCGGTCCAGCGGACGTGCTGCGGCCGGACGGACAGCTTGGCGAACGCGGCCCGGCCGGGCGCGATCTGGACCGAGTTCGGCGCCATCTCGTAGGTGAGCCGGTTGGTCTCGTCGCGCAGCACAAGGGACGCCGTGAGCGCGGTGTTGCCGAGGTTGTCGACGGCGACCGATGCCCGCGCGCGGAACCGGCCCACCAGGCTCGGCGGCAGCAGTTCGGCGCGTACCTCGGTGAACGGCGCGACCGTGACCTGCCCGTCGAGCACGTCCCGTACGCCGGGGTGCTCGCGGGGCTCCACGCGGACGCCGTACGAGGCCGGGCCCGCCGGCGCGTCGGGTGAGCGCGGCGGCGCGAAGGAGATCTCCGCGGTGCCTTCGCTGCCGGGGTACAGGCGCAGGGTGTCGGGTTCCACCCGGGCCCAGCCCGAGGGGGCGCCGACCACCGAGAGGCGGTACTCCTCGACGGTGTCCCCGGTGTTGCGCACCCGAAGCCGCGCGGTGGCCCGCCCACCGGGATCGACGGCGACGGCGGCCGGGTCCAGAGACGTCCACATGGTCATGGGGGAAGGCTAGGGGGCGCGCCGGACGGCCTCCTGCCCGAAAGTCTCTGTCAGAGGGCAGCCCTGGCTGCACTCGCGGCCCCGCCGACCGGGCTGCCCTTCGGGGCTCCCGGCCGGGGCGCCGTGGGCGCGGTCCACAGCAGCGCCGTCAGCTCGTCGGCCTCCGCCGCGCCGCGTGCGCTGAGCAGCCGGTGCGCGGTGCGCAGCGAGGCCAGCGCGGAGAGCGCCGGTGTCTCGCCCAGCGCGAGCAGCGCCCGGCCGCGGGCCGCGAGCGCGAGGCCCCGGCAGAAAGGATCCCCGAGGTCGCCCTCGATGGACAGGGCCTGTGTCGCACACGCCGCCGCCTCGCCGGGCCGGTCCCTCGCCAGCGCGCAGTGCGCGAGCCGGGCCCACGCCATCGCTTCCCAGCGCAGATCGCCGACCCACTGGTGGTGCTGGCGCGATTCCCGCAGGTGCGCCGCCGCGCGCACCGGACGGCCGCCCGCGAGCAACGCGCAGCCGATCTGGTACAGCACATGTCCGAGCGTACCCCGGTCCCCCAACTCCCGCGCGGAGCGCAGCACTTCGTCGGCGGCCGATTCGGCGCGCTCCTTGTCTCCGAGCAGCATGTGGGCGCGTACGCCATGGGCCAGGACGCGCACCGCCTCGCCCTTGCTGCCCAGCTCCACGAAGCGGGCGTACGCCTGCTCGAACAGGGGAAGCGCGTCGGCGGGGCGTCCCATCGCGGCCAGGATCATGGCGAGTTCGTGTGCCGCCTCCGAGCCGGTCAGCGCGTCGCCGGCGGACTCCGCGCACTGCAACGCCTGGCGCAGGGTGTGCTCGGTGCGGCGGAAGGTGTCGCTGTTCTGCTGCGGCACGGCGGCGATCAGGCGCAGCGCCCGGCCCGCCGAGCGCGAGTCGCCGTGGCGGTGCGCCACGGACAGGGCGAGGCGGGCCGGGCCGTGCAGTTCGCGGCGCCTCGCGGTGCCGAGCACCAGGTGGGCCCAGCCGGTGAGGAGGTCGACGGCGGGGCGCAGCGCGTCCTCGCCGAGGCCTTCCCAGGGTCCCTTGCCGAGGGCCTGCTCGGCGGTGTCCCTGATCAGCTGGTGCGACTCCTGGAGCCAGGTGCGCGCGGCCTCGGCGTCGGCCGGGCGGTATCCGGGCACCGCCGGGTCGTGCAGCAGATCGGTCACCCGGCTGAGCGGGCGCACGCGGCGCACGGCGTGGCGGACGGTGGCCAGGACGTGGTCGAGCAGCCTGCGCTGGGCGACGGGACGCTCCACCGCGTCGGGCGAGGCGTCCAGGACGCGCCGGGCGAAGATGCGCACCAGGTCGTGGAAGCGGTAGCGGTCCACGCCGCAGGCCTCCAGGAGGCCGGCGTCCACGAGCGCTTCGAGTGCGTCCTGCGCGCTGTACGCGTCGACGTCCAGGAGTGCGGCCGCGACGGCGCGCCCGAAGACCGGCACGGACGTGGCGGACGTCAGACGAAAGGCCCGCGCGGCGGGCTCGGCGAGCCCTTCGTAGCTGAGCCGGAACGCGGCGTCGACGCCGAGCCCGTCGGCCTCCAGCTCATCCAGGCGGTGGCGCTCGTCGCGGAGCCGGGCGGCCAGTTCGGCCACCGCCCAGTCCGAGCGTGCGGTGAGCCGGGCCGCCGCGATGCGCACGGCGAGCGGCAGCCTGCCGCAGGAGGCCACGAGGTGGCGGGCCGCCTCGGGTTCGGCGCGCACCCGCTCGGGGCCGACGATCGTTTCGAGCATGGTGAGCGCGTCCTGCTCGCTCATCGCCTCCACGTCGATGAGCCGGGCGCCGGGCAGGCCGACGATGCGGCTGCGGCTGGTGACGAGGACGGCGCTGCCGGGGGTGCCGGGCAGCAGCGGCCTGAGCTGCGCGGCGTCGTGTGCGTTGTCGAGCAGGACGAGCACGCGGCGCCCGGAGAGCAGCGAGCGGTACAGCGCGCCGCGCTGGCCGGCGTCGTCGGGCACGGCTCCTTCGGCGACCCCGAGGGAGTGGAGCAGCTGGGTCAGGACGTCCGCGCTGTCGGCGGGCTCGGCGTCGGCGCCGCGCAGATCGACGTACAACTGCCCGTCGGGGAAGGCCCGGCGCATGCGGTGCCCGGCCCGCACGGCGAGCGCGCTCTTGCCGACACCGCCGAGCCCGGTGAGCACGGCCACCCCCAGAAAACGCCCGTCGGACGCTTCCTGAAGGAGGTCCGACACCTCACCGAGGAATCCCACGCGTCCGGTGAAATCGGCTATTGCGGGCGGCAGTTGGCAGGGGCGGGCGGCCACGACCCGCCGCTCCGGGGCGGAGGCGGGGGCCGGCGCGGGGGCCGGCGCGGGGGCGGCAGAGGGGGCGGGGTCGACGGGGTGGCCGGCCGCGGCGGCGGGAGCGGTGGGCGTCGCGGCGGGCACGGCGGGGCCGGCGAACGCGCCGGGTGCGGCCGGGTCGGGGACCGCGGTGGGCGCGGCAAGGTCGGGGACCGCGGCGAGTGCGGCAGGTGCGGCCGGGTCGGAGACCGCACCGGGCGCGGCAGGTGCGGCCGGGCCGACAAACGCGTCGGGCGCGGTGGCATCGGGCGCCGGGGACGCTGCCATGGCCGGGCGCGCGAGACCGGGCGCCGGGGACTCCTGAGCCTGGCGGCGGCTCGGCGCCGGGCGGACGCCCTGCCCCGGGCGGGCGTCCTGCCCCGGGCGGGCGTCCTGCCCCGGGCGGGCGTCCTGCCCCGGGCGGGCGTCCTGCCCCGGGCGGGCGTCCTGCGCCGGGCGGAGGCGGCCCTGACTCCCGGGCAATGACCGGTCCCGACGGAACTCCCAGGCGGGTATGGGTTGTTGGGTCTCCAACGAGGCCGGGCCGGTCGGCCCCGCGGGGTCGGACGGGTTGGCCGGTCCCCTCGCATCGGATCCCGCCGAGTACGCCGTCCCCGACGCTTCCCCCGAGTGCGCCGCACCCGACGCCTCCGCCCGGCGGGCCAAACCCGACGGTCCCGCCGGATGGACCGAACCCGACGGCCCCGCCGGATGGACCGAACCCGACGGTCCCGCCGGATGGACCGCTTCCGCCGCGTAGGAAGGCGCAGCCAGGTGGGCCGGTCCCGACGTACGGGATGCCCGTGCCGAGCGGAGTTGGCGCGCCGGGGCGGGCTCAGGCTCACGTGCCGGGCCGCGTCCCCGAGCCGTGCGGGGTTCCGAGGCCGCCCCGGCCTGCCGAGCCGCCCGGGCCTCCCCAGCCGCCCCGGCACCCCGGCGGGCTTCGGCATCACGGGACGTCGGTTCCGGCGCGGGCTCCGGTGGGCGCTGTCGTGTCGGGCGGGTCAGGAGGCGGGTGTGCAGGGCGGTCAGTTCGGGGCCGGGCGTCACGCCCAGTTCGGTGTCGAGGGTGCGGCGGGTCGCCTCGTACACCGCGAACGCGTCCGCCTGACGCCCGGCCCGGTGCAGCGCCAGCATCAGCAGGGCCTGGGTGCGTTCGCGCAGCGGGTGTTCGGCGGCGAACGCCCGCAGTGAGGCGATCGTCGCCGCGTGCCGGTCGAGGGCGAGGGCGCCGTGGAAGTGGTCCTCGCGGGCGGAGAGCCACAGCTCGGTGAGCCGGTCGCGTTCGCGCTCCGCGTGCGGTCCCGGCAGGCCGGCCAACGGGCTGCCGCACCACAGGGCCAGAGCCTGCGTCAGTTCCCGGTGCGCGGCGTCGGTGGCGCCCGCTCCGCGCAGCCGGGCCGCCTCGGCGAGCCCCGCCTCGAAGACAGCCGTGTCGAGCGCCGTGGCCGGCACCCGCAGCGCGTACCCGTCGTCGGCCGACACCAGGAGCCTGGCCGGGGTGCGCGCGGGGCGGCCCGGTTCGAGCAGGGTGCGCAGCCGGGAGACGTAGGTGCGCAGGGTGCCCACGCCGCGCGGAGGCAGCCGCTCCCCCCAGATCGCGTCGAGGAGTTCCGGCATGGAGACCGGGCGGCCCTCGCGCAGCAGCAGAACGGCGAGCAGGGCGCGCTGTTGGGGTGGCCCGAGTGGCAGGGGCCGGCCGTCGAGGTCGCCCTCGACGGGTCCGAGCATGCGGAACCGCAGCCCGCCGGACATGCCGCCGGGTATGCCGCCCTCGCTCGTTCCGCCGGATTCCGCCACGCCGTCGCCCTCTCCCTCGTCCGGCCGATTCGTCCCCCGACGTTTGCCCTTTCGGCCCCCGGATCCTGTTCGTCCGGTCACCGAAACGCTACGCCAGGACCGCCCAATGACCCGCATCAGCACATGTATCGCACAAGGACTTGGCCTGAACTGTCCCTGTATCCCTTGGGTAACCGGTCAAAAGGGCACCCTCCCTGCCCCCAAGACGGGCCCCGCGCCTCCTGCGTTCCGTCCGCGGTGGACCAAGAATCGCGAGGCGGCCGCCGAGGCGGCCGCCGAGGCGGCCGCCGAGGCGGCCGCCGAGGCGGCCGCCGAGGCGGCCGCCGAGGGGACCGCGCCACCGTCGCGGCACCGTCGCGGCACCGGCGAAAACAGCCGCGCCGCACCACCGGCGAGTTCATGCCACGACCCCCTCGATGGGTGCCACCCCCTGGCCAGGCCCCCCGTACGGGGAGCACGCTGCTGGAAGTACGGACGGCTACCGCGCGATCACCGAACGGGACGGCGCGAGGAGCCGGCATACGCGCCTAGGGGGTGCGCGCCATGGGTGGCACCAGTGCGGAAGAGCAGGCAGCCGAGGACGCAAGGCGAAGGGAGGAGCTGTTGGAGAAGGTCCGCGAGGCGAACCGCCTGAGCACCGGCCGGCCCGCTCCGCCGGGGCCCTGCGGGCCGGCCGACGGCGAGGGCGGCACCTGACAACCGCCCGGTGTCGCCGTGCGAGCCCGGATCCCTCGGAGCGGAACCCTTTTCCCTACCCCATCCGGCCGGAAGAACCCGTGCCGATGACCGGAAGGGCAACTCGTGCTGCCCTCGCCCACGCACCTTCTCCCCTCCCCGCGCGGCCCGCGCCGCGCGAGGCTGTACCGGTAATGGGCCGGTAGCAGCGTTTCGGGGGCGGGACAACCGTGTGCAGCTCGGATTCGGGATGAGTCGTCCGCCCCGCGCTCAGCACAGCCTCACCGCCTTCGGGCGTCAGCCGACACCTCCGTAATCCAGGTAACCCAGCAACAAGGAGCAGCTTCCCGTGCCCAACTACCTGTCCCCCGGCGTCTACGTCGAGGAAGTCTCCAGCGGATCCCGTCCCATCGAGGGGGTCGGGACCTCGGTGGCCGCCTTCGTCGGGCTCGCGCCCTTCGGACCGCTCAACGAGCCGACGCTGGTGACGAACTGGTCGCAGTACGTCGCCGAGTTCGGGGAGTTCACGGACGGGTACTACCTGGCGCACTCCGTCTACGGTTTCTTCAACAACGGTGGCACCGCCGCCTACGTCGTGCGGGTGGGCGGCTCCGAGGACGGCACCGGGCAGGCCGCACCGCAGGCCGCGGCCGTCGCCGCGCCGCAGGCGATCACCGCGGGTGAGGCCGTGGCGCTCGGCACGTTCAAGGTGTCCGCGATCGCCGCCGGCACCGCGGGCGGCGCGCTCACCGTCGAGGTGCAGGACGCCGAGGGCGAGGCGGCCGGCGACCGCTTCAAGCTCGTCGTCAAGGACGGCGAGACCGTCGTCGAGAACTTCGACGTCAGCGCGAAGAAGTCGGCGCGCAACTTCGTCGTCACGCAGGTCAAGCAGCGCTCCAAGACGATCTCCGTCGAGGAGGCCGTGGCCGGTGGCCAGCTGGCCAAGCCGGACGCGCAGGCCGTCACCCTGGCCCCGCCGGTCGCCGCTCCCGCCCCGGCGCCCGCCGGCGGCACGGTCGCGCGCATCGAGTCGGGTCAGTTCATCGGCGACTCCGCCGACCGCACCGGTTTCGGTGGCCTTGAGGCCTTCGACGAGATCAACATGGTCGCGGTGCCGGACCTGATGGCCGCCTACCAGCAGGGTCTGATCGACCTGGAGCAGGTCAAGGCCGTCCAGCTCGGCCTGGTCGCGCACTGCGAGCTGATGGGCGACCGCATGGCCGTCCTCGACCCGCCGCCCGGGCTCAACGCCCGCGACATCCGCAAGTGGCGGATGGAGGGCGCCGGTTACGACTCCCGGTACGCCGCCCTGTACTACCCCTGGATCAAGTCGTTCGACCCCTCGTCGGGCCAGACCAAGCTCGTGCCGCCGTCCGGTCACATGGCCGGCATCTGGGCCCGCAACGACTCCGAGCGCGGTGTCCACAAGGCCCCCGCCAACGAGATCGTGCGCGGCGCCGTCGACCTGGAACTCCAGATCACCCGCGGTGAGCAGGACCTCCTGAACCCGGTCGGCGTCAACTGCATCCGCGCCTTCCCCGGCCGCGGCATCCGCGTCTGGGGCGCCCGTACCCTCGCCTCCGACCCGGCCTGGCGCTACCTGAACGTGCGCCGCTACTTCAACTACCTCGAAGAGTCGATCCTGATCGGCACCCAGTGGGTGGTGTTCGAGCCGAACGACCAGGCGCTGTGGGCCCGTATCCGCCGCAACATCTCCGCGTTCCTGGTCAACGAGTGGCGCAGCGGCGCCCTGTTCGGCCAGCGCGCCGAGGACGCCTTCTACGTGAAGTGCGACGAGGAGACCAACCCGCCGGAGTCGGTCGACCTCGGCCGCGTGGTCTGCGAGATCGGCATCGCGCCCGTGAAGCCCGCCGAGTTCGTCGTGTTCCGGCTCGCCCAGTTCTCGGGCGGCGGCGGCGAGCTGGAGGAGTAGAACCCCGCCAACTCGCTTCACCCCCAGCCGATTTCGCACGAACAGGAGTAACCCAGCATGTCGCTTCAGCCCGGTGATGCGCTCACCACACACAACTTCGGCCTCCAGATCGACGGCATCATGGTCGAGTACCTTCAGGAGGTCAGCAGCCTCTCGATGGAGCAGGACGTCATCGAGTACCAGCAGGTCTCGGCCGACGGCAAGCCGATCATCAAGAAGCTGCCCGGCGTCAAGAAGGCCGGCGAGTGCACCGTGACCCGGGGCGCCACGCAGTCCGCCACGTTCTCCGAGTGGATCAAGGAATCCATCGACGGGAACATGGGCTCGGCCCGCAAGAACGCCTCGATCATCATGATGGACTACCAGGACAACCCGGTGAAGCGCTACCACCTGCGCAACGCCTGGTGCAACAAGGTCGAGATCAGCGCCGTCAAGGCCGGCGACGCCGCCGCCATGACCGAGCAGGTCTCCATCACCTTCGAAGAGCTGGTCATCGAGTAATGCGCCGCGAAGGTCCTGGAGTGCCCGGCGGCGCGGTCGCCGGAGCCGAGGCTCCGTCCGTCTCGGGTACGGGTACGGGTATGGCGACGGGTGTGCGGGAGACCCTGCGCACCGAGTTCGAGTTCGAGCTGCCGCGCGGGTACGTCGACGAGGCGGGCACCGTGCACCGGCGCGGCGCGATGCGTCTCGCCACGGCCCGCGACGAGCTGCTGCCGCTGCGGGACGTACGGGTCCGTGAGAACCCGGCGTACCTGTCGGTGGTGCTGCTCGGCCGGGTCATCACCCGGCTCGGTACGCTCGGTGATGTCCACGACGGCACGGTGGAGAACATGTTCGCCTCCGACCTGGCCTTCCTCCAGGACTTCTACCGGCAGATCAACGCGGAGGGCCACACCCGCGCGGCTGTCGCCTGCCCGCACTGCGAGCAGTCCTTCGAGGTCGAGCTGGCCGGGAGCCGCCTGGGGGAATCGTGACGTACGCGGCCGACCGGATCGAGGAGGAGACCGCGTACCTGGCCTACCACTTCCACTGGGACATGGACTCCATCCTCGATCTGGAGCATGCGGACCGGCGGGCGTACGTACGGCGGGTGGCGGCACTGGTGGAACAAGGCGAAGGGGAGCGGTGACGGGGGATGGCCCTGTTCAAGCGCCGGCGTAGCCGGCCGGCCGAGGCCGCAGGGGTTTTGGCTCCGGACGCCGCGTCGTCGGCGCCGGCTCCGGCCACCTCGCCGTCGGCGTCGCCCGTCCAGGGTGACGGCGGCTGGGCGGCCGCGCCCGCGATCCAGCGTGCCCTGGCCGCCCCCCGCCTCACCGCCGAGGCGGGCTTCGGCTCGACCCTGGCCGCCCACCAGGACCTGTCGGTCGTCCGTCCCCTGACCCATGCGGTCTCCCCGACGGCGCCGCACGGCGTCCTGCACAACGCCCTGACCCCGGTCGCGGGCCGCCCCTCCTCGATGCCGCTGCCGCTGCTGCGGCTTCCGGTGGCGGGCCGGGCGGCCGGGACACCGGCCGACGCGGACTCCGGTGCGGACTCCGGTGTGGGGGCAGGTGCGGAGTCAGGTGTGGGGTCAGGTGCGGACTCCGGCCCGGGCTTCGGCTCCGCGCGGGCGGCTTCCGCGCCGGGCACGGTGCAGCGGTCCGTCGCACCCGCCTCCCCTCGTACGAGCGGACCCGGCACGCCCCCGAGCGCGGCGACCCCGGCTGCCGCGGCCCCCTCAACTCCCGCCGTACAGCGTGCCGTTGGGCCTGCGAACGGCCCCGCTGCCGCTACGGCGCCCACGCCGTCAACTCCCGCCGTACAGCGTGCCGTTGGCCCGTCGGGCGATCCCGCTGTCGGTACGGCCACCCCGGCCGCGGCTCCGGCCGTGCAGCGGCCCGCCGCGCCTCAGCAGGGCCCATCGAACACCCCGGCCGGGCCTGGCGCGTCCCCCGCCGCACAACGGTCGGCCACCGCTCCGGCCACCCCGGCCGCACCGCAGCGCGGCAGCGCCACCACCCCGGCCGCGCCCGGCACGCCGCCCGCCGCCCAGCGCTCGGCCGCCGCTCCGACCGGCCCGGGCGCCACAGGGGCCGACCCCGGCACGCCCCCCGCTGTGCAGCGGTCCGCCACCGCGCGGCGCGGCACGGCCAACTCCCCTGCCGCACCCGGCACCCCGCCCGCCGTTCAGCGGTCGGCGGCGCCTCCGAACGCCCCGGCAGGGCCCGGCGGGACCCCGGCCTCGCCCGTCTCCGGCGCCACGAACAGCCCCGGCACGGCACCGGCACCCGGCACCCCGGCCGCGCCCGGCACGACCCCCGCCGTCCAGCGCGCCGCCGTGCCCCCGGCCGCCCCGGGCAGCACGCGGAACTCCGCGGGCCCCGGCACACCCCCGGCCGTGCAGCGCACCGCGGCCACCCCGGCCGCGGACGGCCCGGCCCCCGCGACGCCGCCCGTGCGGCGCGCCGCGGCGGCCCGGCCCGGCCCGGCCGAACCGCCCCGTACGCCTGCCACGCCCCCGTCGGCGAGCACCACCCCCGGCAGCACCCCCGGCACGTCCCCCGCCGTGCAGCGTGCGGCGACACCCCCGCGCGCCGCGCAGGGAACCCCGAACGCGGCGCACCCGGCGACGCCCGGCCGGACGCCGAGCGGCCCCGGCGCGGACAACCCCGGCGCGAGCAGCCCCAGTTCGAGCAGCCCCGGTGCGAGCGGCACCGCCCCGAACAACGCCGCCCCCAGCGGCCCCGGCGCGCGTGCCGCCGCCGCGAGCGCTTCCGGTTCCGCGCCGGCACCGGGCGCCGCCCCTGCCGTGCAGCGGTCGGCCGCGCCCTCCGCCGGGCCCGCCGCCCGCCCCGCCACGACACCGGCACCGACACCGGCACCGGCATCCACGCCCAACGCCCCGGCCCCCTCCGCCTCGACCACCTCCGTGGAGCGGGCCATTGGGCGGCCGCTCGACCCGGTGAGCAACCCCGGTACGCCGCCGGGCCCCGCCGGGTCCGACGTGCCCCCGGTGCAGCGGTCCGCCGCCCCTTCGCAGAGTCCGGGGAGCGCCACTTCCGGCCCGGGCGCCGCACCGGCCACCCCGGCCCCGCCCGTACGCGGCCGGAGCGGCGAGCCCGTGCGGACGAACCCCATCGGCGCCCCCATCCAGCGGGCCTCCGCGACCGGCGACCCCGCCGTGCGGCACGCCGCCACGCCGCCCGGCCCGGGCGCCACCCCGCGTACGGCGCCCGCGTCCGGCCCGGCGAACGCCCCGGGCGCGCCCCCGTCGGGCGCGGCCGACACGCCTCGTACGGCCCCGGCCGGACCCTCCGTCCAGCGCGCCGCCACACCTCCGCCCGGCCAGGCGCCGGGCACCACGCCCTCTGCCGCGCCGCGCGGGGCGCAGGAGGCGAGCCGTGGTCCGGCCGCGCCCGCCGCTCCGGGTCCTGCTCCCGCAACTCCCGTGGTGCAGCGCGCTGTTGCCCCGCCGCGCGGGCCTTCGCACGGCCCGTCGGGCAGCGCCGCCCAGGGGGTGCCCGGCTCGGCGCGGGGTGCCGCTGTGCCGCCGTCCCGCCCGACGGGCCCCGGCTCGGCGGAGACTCCGGGGGGCGCACCCGGGCCCGCTCCCTCCGTGCAGCGCGCCGCGGCGACCCCGCCGAGCCACCCCGGTGCGGCGGCGTCCGCGGTGCCGGGTCCCGAGACCGGCTCCGCCATGCCCGTACGCGGCCCGGCCGGTGAGGCCGCCTCCGCCATGCCCGTACGCGGCCCGGCCGGTGAGGCAAGCCCCGCCATGCCCATGCCCATGCCCGTGCGCGGGACGGTCGGTGAGCGGGGTGCCGCGCTGCCCGTGGGCGACTCCGCGCAGCCGGGTCCTTCCGTACAGCGTGCGGCGGCCGACGCCACCGCGCCGGTGCGCGCCACGCCGTCAACTCCCCAGCGCCCGATGCCCGTTCAGCGTGCGGCCACGGAGCGTTCCCTCACGTCCGCACCCCGTCCGGTGCGGCCCTCCCACCAGCTCGACCCCGTCGGCGTGGTGCGGCCCGCCCCGGTCGCGGCGCCCGCCCCCGCCGCCCCTCTGGAGGCCCCGGCCCCGACCCCGGCCCCGACCCCGGCCCCGGCTCCCGCGCCCGCACCTCCCGTGCAGCGCAAGCCGATGGTGCGGCGGGTCAGTCGGGTGCAGAGTGCCGCTCCGGACGCGCCCCGGCGCAGGCCGCTGATCGGCGCGCCCATCACCCCGGGCCCGACGCCCCCACCCGCACCGGCACCGGCACCGGTCGTCGCTGCCGCGCCCGCGCCCGCCCCGGTGGCGCCCCCCGTTCAGCGCGCGGTCGCCCCCGAGCCGCCCGCCGCCCCGGCCACCCCGCTGCGCAAGGTGCGGCTGCCCGGGCCCGCCCCCTTGCAGCGCACGGCCGTCGCCGGTCCTCCGCTGGCCTCCGCGCGGCCGCTCACCACCCGGCACCAGAGCGTCCCGAGCCCCGTGGGCGCCACCGCCGCGCCCGCGCTCGTACCGCTCAAGCAGGCGGCGCCCGCCGCCGACGACAGCCGTCCCGTCGTGCCGCTGCGCGGGCCCGCCACACCGGGCGGGATGGTGCAGCGTTCCGTGCAGCGGGCCGCGACGCCGCCCCCGCCGCCCGTCGTCCCCGTGCGCCGGAGCAGCCCCGCGCCCGCCCCGGCGCCCGCGCCCGCTCCGATGCCGCCCACCTCGGTCCCCGTACAGCGCCAAGCCGATCCGGCGCCCGCACAGCAGAGCGCCCCGACCGCGCAGGCCACCCCGGCCGAGCCGGCCGGCGAAGCCCACCAGGGCGCCGACATCGACGCGTTGGCGCGGCGGCTCGTCGCGCCGCTCTCGCGGCTCCTGCGCGCCGAACTGCGCGGCGACCGCGAACGGATCGGCCGCCTGCGCGACCGCTGACCTCCACGACCTGCCCCTGACCACTCCCACCGACGGAAGACCACCCCATGCCCTCCACCCTTGACCCCGGCTCCACCGTCTTCTTCAAGCTGACCATCGACGGCCAGAACCTCGGCCTGTTCAACGGCTGCGACGGTCTCGCGTCCGAGGTCGAGGTGGAACAGCGCCAGGAGGGCGGCAACAACGGGTTCGTGTGGCAGCTGCCCACCCGGGTCACGTTCTCCACGATCCGGCTGACCCGGCCGCTCACCGCCGACACCTCGAAGGTCGCGAAGTGGATCTCGTCCCTCGCCACCGGCATCACCCGGCCCACCGCCCAGATCGCCGCGCTGCGCGCCGACGGTTCGATCGTCGCGCAGTGGGGCCTGGTGGAGGTCCTTCCGGTGCGCTGGACGGGCCCGAGCCTGGACCCGGCGAGCCCGAGCGTGGCCACCGAGACCCTGGAGATCGCCCACCACGGCTTCACCGACGCGGGAGGTGCGTGAGCATGGCCGCTCCTGTCGGCGGCAAGGCCGCCAAGGGCCTGTCCCGCGCCACCCTCGCCATCCACCAGCCGCCCACCGACCTGGGCGGCTCGATGGGCGGAAAGATCGGCGAGGTCAAGTTCCAGTTCAACCCGTCGCAGGTGCAGCTGGGCCGGTCCGCCAACTGGATCACCACGCCCGCCATCTCCTACACGCGCGGCGCGCCGCCGAAGTTCACCGGCGCGATGCCCGCCTCGCTCCAGCTTGAGGTCTTCCTCGACGCCTCGGGCACGCCCAGCTCCAACACCGTGCAGAGCCAGGTCGAGCTGCTGCTCTCCTGCTGCGAGGTGACCTCGCAGAGCATCAGCTCGAAGGCGCCTTCGCCGCCGTGGGTGGAGTTCAGCTGGGGTTCGTTCTCGACGGTCCAGTTCGTCGCGTACGTCACCAGCGTCAACGCCAACTACACCCTGTTCAGCCCGAACGGCACGCCGCTGCGCGCCACTTGTACGCTGGCGCTGACCGAGGTCGCCAGCGAGACCAAGCGTCAGAACCCCACATCGGGTGCCCTCTCGGCGCGCCGGGTGCACCGTACGGTCGCCGGGGACACCCTGCCGTCGCTCGCCTGGCGCGAGTACGGCGACGCCACGCAGTGGCGCGTCATCGCCGAGGCGAACGAGATCGACGACCCGATGCGGCTGCGCCCCGGCACCGAGCTGCTTCTGCCTGCTGCCTCGGAGGGCACCGCGTGACCGAGAAGACCTTCACCACCGTCCTGCACGTCCAGATCAACGGCACCGTGCTCCCCGACCCGCTGGCCCTGCGCATGGTCGAGGGCTGGGTGGACTCCTCGGTCAACGTGCCGGCCGCCTTCCAGCTGACCTTCAGCGACAAGGACAGCAAGGTCACCACCACGTTCCCGATGTTGAAGATCGGGGCGAAAGTGGTCATCAGTCCGTTCACCGACGGCAGGCGCGGCGAGCCGATGATGACCGGCGAGATCACCGCCCTTGAGATGGACTCGGAACCCGGTTCGGGCCGCCATCTGCTGGTACGCGGCTACGACCCGGGCCACCGCCTCCTGCGCAACCGCCGCGTCGAGGGCTACCCGAACATGACGGCCTCCGACATCGTGCGCCAGATCGCCGGCCAGAACGGCCTCAAGATCGGCAAGATCGAGTCGACGTCCACGGTGTACGACCTGGCGACCCAGCCCAACATCACCGACTGGGACTTCATCTCGCGCCTGGCCGCCGAGAACGACGTGCGGCTGTCCTTCGACAACGAGGGCAAGCTCAACTTCGCCGGGCTCGACCCCGCGTCCGGCGCCCCGTCCGACACCACCCCGGCCGCGCAGAGCCCGTACGTCCTGGACTTCGGGGCGAACAACCTGCACAGCCGGGCCACGATGACGGCGGCCGGGCAGGTCAGGAAGGTCAATGTGCGCGGCTGGGACATGCGCACCCGGCAGAAGCTCCAGGCGCCGCTGCCCGCGGTCAAGAGCAAGGACATCGACGCCGACATGACCCCGGGCCAGGTGACGCTGCCCTTCGGCGCCTCCGAGCTCACCGCCACGCAGGTCCCGTACACCACGCTCTCGCAGGTCACGCACGCCTCGCAGGCCCTGGCCGACGACGTGGCGGGCGCCTTCGCCGAGCTGGAGGTCGCCGTCACCGGCAACCCCAAGCTCACGCCGGGCACCCCCGTCGCCGTGAAGGGCGCGGGCTTCCCCTTCGAGGGCAAGTACACCGCGACCGGTGTGCGCCATGTCTTCGCATCCGGCGACCTGTACACGACGTGGCTGACCGTCTCGGGCCGCCAGTTCCGTTCGCTGTACGGGCTCGCCGCGGGTGGCACCGACCAGGCGCCGCCGATGCCGGGCGTGGCGGTGGCGCTGGTCACCAACACCAAGGACCCGCTGCACATGGGCCGGGTCAGGCTGTCGTTCCCGTGGCTGTCCGCGACGTACGAGAGCGACTGGTGCCGGGTCGCGCAGTTCGGCGGCCGGGACGGCGGCGGGCTGCTGCTGCCCGAGGTCAACGACGAGGTGCTGTGCGCCTTCGACCGCGGCTCCCTTGAGCATCCGTACGTCATCGCCGGGCTCTACAACGGCATCGACAAGCACACCCGCGAGCCCGACAACTACCCGGCCGTCGACCCGACGAGCGGGCAGATCAACTGGCGTTCCCTGACCGGCCGCAGCGGTCACACCGTGGAACTGCTCGAAGAGGGCGGCGCGGCGCGGCTGTCCAGTGGTATCCGGCTGCGCACCGGTAAGGGCCGGCTGCACATCCAGATGAACGAGGCCAAGACCTCCCTCACCATCAACAGCGACGGCTCCGTCGACATCAGGGGCACCCGCAGCGTCGACATCGAGGCGGGCGGCGACCTGTCCCTGAAGGCCGGCGGCAACCTGAGCCTGAAATCGGGCGGCGCCGTCGAGATCGAGGCGGCCATGGCCATCAACGTGAAGGCGGGCCTCGCCCTCGACATGAAGGCGGGCGGCGAGGCGTCCCTCGGCGCGGGCGGCCTGCTGGCGCTGAACTCCGTCGCCGAGACGACCATCAACGCGGCCGCCAACATCACCATGGACTCGGCGACCATGGCCATCACCGCGCTGGGCCTCTTCGAGCTGTCCTCGGCGACCCCGCTCGTCAACGGCATGCCGATCGTCTAGGAGGTTGAGATGAGCGAACAGTTCGTCGGGGCCGGCTGGGCCTTCCCGATGCGCACCGACCCGGGCGGCGGCATCGCGCTGGCCCGGCGCGACCGCGAGATCGAGGAGTCCATGCGTCTGGTGCTCGCCACCGCGCCGGGCGAGCGGCCCATGCGCCCCGAGTTCGGCTGCGCGGTGCACGACATGGTGTTCGCGCCCGTCAACGACGCGACCGCCGGGCGCATCCGCTACGAGGTGCGCACCTCGCTCGACCGCTGGGAGCCCAGGATCGAGGTCGAGGACGTCACGGTGACCCCGGCGCCCGACGAGCCGACCGTGCTGCACATCGACGTGCGGTACTCGGTGCGGGGCACCAACAACCCGCGCAGTCTCGTCTTCCCCTTTTATGTGATTCCCTCCGAGGGCGGCGACGAGCCAGGCCCGACGGCCGGCGAAAGCGAACGACACTGATGGCCCTGCCCGCACCCCACCTCGACGACCGCCGCTTCCAGCAGTTCGTCGACGACGCCAAGCGCTACATCCAGCAGCGCTGTCCCGAGTGGAGCGACCACAACGTCTCCGACCCGGGTGTCACCCTCATCGAAGCCGTCGCGCACATGGCCGACCAGGTCGTGTACCGGCTCAACCGGGTCCCGGAGAAGAACCAGCTCGCCTTCCTCGACCTGCTCGGCGTGACCCTGTTCCCGCCGTCGGCGGCCCACGCGTCGGTGACGTTCTGGCTCTCCGCGCCGCAGGCCGAACCCGTCGTGCTGCCCCGGGGCACCGAGGTCGCCACCGGCCGCACCGAGACCGAGGAGGCGGTGGTCTTCACGTCCGAGGACAACCTGACGATCGTGCCCTGCTCCCTCGGCCACGTGCTGCGCCAGCCCGCCGGGTCCGCGCCCGAGGACTGCTCGCAGGACGTGCTCGGCGGCAAGGACGTCTCCGTGTTCCATCCGAGCCCGCTCCCCGGCGACGTGCTGCTCTTCGGACTTTCGGCGGCGCTGCCGCACTGCACGGCCGCGCTGCGTCTGGACAGCCGCGTCGACGGCGTCGGCGTCGACCCGCGCCAGCCTCCGCTGGTGTGGGAGGCGTGGACGGCCGACGGCTGGAGCGAGTGCGAGATCGCCGAGGACACCACCGGCGGCCTCAACCGCCCCGGCGAGGTCATCCTGCACATGCCGGCCGCGCACACCGTCTCCCGGATGGGCGGCCTCGACGCGGGCTGGCTGCGCTGCCGGGTCGTGGAGGCCGCCCCCAACCAGCCCTTCTACAGCGTCTCGCCGACCGTGCGCGGCGCCTCCGCGTTCACCATCGGCGGCACCACGCAGGTCTCGCACTCCGAGTCGGTGCGCGACGAGTCGCTGGGCGAGTCCGACGGCGTCCCCGGCCAGCGGCTGCTGCTCGCGCACGCGCCCGTCGTCGGCGGGGTGCGCCTTGAGGTGTCGGCGGGCGAGGGCTGGGAGGAGTGGGAGACGGTGGACGACTTCGCGTCCTCCACCCCCTTCGACCGCCACTTCACCCTGGACGCCGCGACCGGCGAGCTCGCCTTCGGCCCCTCGGTGCGCCAACCCGACGGATCGGTGCGGCAGTACGGCGCCGTGCCGCTCAAGGGTGCCACCATCCGCGCCTCCCGCTACGGCACCGGCGGCGGCCGCGCCGGCAACGTGGCCCGGGGCGCGATCCAGGTCCTGCGCAGCTCCATCCCGTACATCTCCCACGTGGAGAACCGGGAGGCGGCGCGCGGCGGGGTCGACGGCGAGACCGTCGAGGAGGCCAAGACGCGGGCGCCCATCGCGCTGCGAGCCCAGGAGCGCGCCGTGACGGCCCGCGACTACGAGGAGCTGGCCCGCCGCGCCGCGCCCGAGACCGCGCGCATCGCATGTCTGGCGGCGGACGACGTCGAATCGGGCGACAACGCGGTGCGGGTCCTTGTCGTCCCGCAGGCCGTGCCCGACCGGGGCGGCCGGCTGCGCTTCGAGCAACTGGTGCCCGGCGACGAGCTGTTGGGCCGCGTCACCTCCTTCCTCGACGAGCGCCGGCCGCTGGGCACCCGGCTCGCGGTGGGCCCGCCGTTCTACCAGGGCGTCACGGTCGTCGCGACCCTGCACTCCTTCCGCGCGGCCAAGGCCGACCACGTACGCGACGCCGCGCTGAACGCCCTGTACTCCTACCTGGACCCGCTGACCGGCGGCGCCCACGGCACGGGGTGGCCCTTCGGGCGTCCGCTGCGTGCGGGCGAGATCTTCGCGGCGCTCCAGCGCGTGCCGGGCGTGGAGCTGGTCGACGAGGTGCTGCTGCACCCGGCGGACCCCCTGACCGGCCGCAGGGGCGACGCGACGGACCGCATCGAGCTGTCGCCCTCCGCGCTCCTGTTCCCCTTCGACCACCGCGTCCGCGTCATCGAGGCCCGATGAGCGCGCGCGGCAGCATCGACGATCTCGCCTCCTCGCACCCGCTGGGCGGTCAACTGCCCGCCGTGTACGCCGAGGACGACTTCGCCCAGCGTTTCGTCGAAGGCCTCGACGTGGTCCTGGCCCCCCTGTTCAATGTGCTCGACTGCCTTGAGGCCTACTTCGATCCGGCGCTGGCCCCCGAGGACTTCGTGGACTGGCTGACCGGCTGGGTCGGTACGGAACTCGACGGCACCGAGTCGATCGAGGTCCGCCGGCACGCCGTGGCCACGGCCGTCTCGCTGCACCGGGTCCGGGGCACCGCGCTGGGTCTGGCCCGCGCCGTCGAGCTGGCCTTCGGGGTGCGCCCCGAGATCGCCGAGAGCGGCGGCGCCACCTGGTCGGGCCGCCCCCTCGGGCCCTTTCCCGGCACGCCCCGGTCCTACCTCCAGGTGACCCTCAGGGTCCCCGACCCGTCCACCGTCGACCTCTACCGCCTCCAGGCGGTGGTGGCGGCGGCCCGCCCCGCCCACCTCCCTTTCACGGCCGAGGTATCCGGCAAAACCCTCACCCACGAAGGGAACTGACCTTTCATGTCCACCCCGGCCATGGTCCCCTGCCCCGACTGCGGCACCCCGGCGCGCGCCACCGGCCAGTCCTTCTGCGACTCCTGCGGTGCGTTCCTGCGCTGGAGCGCCCCGGCGGCGCAGGCCGCGCCGGACGCCGCCCGGCCGGCGCCGCCCGGGGCCGGCGCCGCCCCGTCCGCGTCCCCTTCCCCGTCCGGGCCCGCCGAGAAGGCGGCCGGTGAACCCGCCCGCGGGAGCATCGCCCCCGACGCACCGACGCCGCCCGCCGGCACCCCCGTCATCAAGCCCGACGCCGCGCCCGCGCGCCCGGAAGCGGTGACCGTCCCCACCCCGGCCGTGGCGGACGACGCACGCGAGACCACCCCGCTGCCCGAGGCGCGCGCGACCTCGGCGTCGGAGGCGGCCAGGGCCCTGCTCGTACCCGTGGAGCGGCCCTCGCCCGCGCAGGCGCCCGACGCTCCCGGAACCGTGCTGCCGGGCCGTCCGGAGGCGGCCCGCCCCACGGTCCGCCCGGCGACGCCCGCGCCCGCCCCGGAGAACGGCACCCCCTGCCCGGCCTGCTCCACCGCCAACCACCAGCACCGCAACTTCTGCCGGAGCTGCGCCACCCCGCTCACCCCGCGCCGCGAGGACTCCGCGACCGGCCCGTACGCAGGCCAGCGCCCGCCGCTGCACCGGGACAGGAAGCGCTGGATAGCGCGGGCCCTGGTGGCGGCGGCCGTCGTGGGCCTGGTGGTGGGCGGCATCTTCGGCGGCCCTCCGGCGGCCCGTGCCGTACAGGACCACTTCGCCAAGCGGGTGGCCGCGCATCCGGTGGCGTGGGCGGCGTCCCACTCCGACCCGCAGCACGGCCCCGCCCTGGCCGGTGACAGCTACTCCAACACCTGGTGGGGCACCGGTTACGCGGGTGACGCGCCGGGCACCTACCTGGAGGCCACGTTCGGCCAGCCGACCGACCTGCTGGCCCTGCTGATCACGCCGGGCACCTCCAAGCGCCAGGGCCAGCAGTCGGAGCAGGCCCGCCCGCAGGAGTTCGACCTGGTGGTGACCGACTCCAGCGGCAAGCAGCACCTCTCGCACCAGGTGATCAACGATGGCGGTGTCCAGCGCATCGACGTCCGTGTACGCAACGCGGCCTCGGTCCGCCTCATCCTGCGCTCGGCCTTCGGCGCGGCCAAGGACAAGCAGGTGGCGATCGCCGAGCTGGAGTTCTTCAGCCGCTCGAAGAACTGACCCCGCCCCGGCCACCGGCCCCCGCCCCTCGCCGGGCGTGGGGCGCGGGGCCGGCAAGGGCCCCCGGGCCCGGCCGAGTCGGTCGGCTAACGTGCTTCCCCATGAGCGTGGACGCATGGCTGACGGACACCCGGGACTCCTACGACACGGTCGCCGAGAGCTACGCCGGCCAACTCCGCGACGCCCTGGCCGGCGAGCCCTATCTGCGGGCGGTCCTCGCCCTGTTCGCCGAGCTCGTGCGCGACGCGGGCGGAGGTCCCGTCGCGGACGTGGGGTGCGGCCCCGGCCATGTCACCGCCCACCTGCGGAAGTTGGGCGCCGACGCCTTCGGGGTCGATCTCTCGCCCGGCATGGTCGACGTGGCCCGGCGCGACCATCCGGGGCTCCGTTTCGAGGTGGGCTCGATGACGGACCTGCCCCTCGCGGACGCGTCCGTCGCCGCCGTGCTCGCGTTCTGGTCGCTCATCCACATCCCCGACGAGGCGATCCCCACCGTCCTCGCCGAGTTCCACCGGGTGACGCCGCCGGGCGCACCGCTGCTGCTCGGCTTCCACATGGGCGACGAGACCCGCCTGAAGACCCAGGGCTACGGCGGCCACCCGATGAAGGTCCACGTCCATCGACGCCGGCCGGACCGGGTTGCGGCCTGGCTGCGGGAGGCCGGGTTCACCGTGGAGGCCGAGTTCCTGCTCGACCTCGACGAGCGCGTCCCCGGAGCGGTCCTGTTCGCGCGCCGGGGGCGGTGAGGGGCGGCAGACGGCTCGGCGCGCCCCCGCGCCGGCTCCCGCTCAACCCCGTCAGCTCCCGCTCAACCGCTTCAGCGCAGCCCGGCTCGCGTCGTTGGCCGCGCGGAACAGCAGCAACCGCTGGTCCGGGTCGTGCAACGGCGCAAGCACTTCGGCGTCGAGGGCCAGCGGGCCCGCCTCGGGGTGGTGCAGCACCTTGTGGCCGCGACCGCCGACCGTGATGTCCCGCGCGGCCCACAAGCGGGCGAACTCGGCGTCCGCCGCGTGCAGTTCGTCGATGAGGCCGGTCAGGACCGGGTCCTGCGGATGGGCCGCCCACGCGGCACGCAGATGGGCCACCCCTTCCCGTACGACCCGTTCCCGGTCGGCGTACCGCGCACTGAGCTCCGGGTGCGCCAGGCAGAGCCACATCGCGTTGCGCCGACCGGGAGGCAGGGCGCCGAAGTCCAGGAGCAGCGCCGCCATTTCACGGTTCCACGCCAGGATGTCGTACCGGTGGTTCAGGAGCATGGCCGGCAGCGGCGCCAGATCGTCCACCAGCCGGGCCAGCGGGGGCGCCGCGATGGTGGTGGGAGCGTCGGCGGTACGGGGGCGCGGCTGCGCCAGGTCGAAGAGGTAGGCGCGCTCCACGGGAGGCAGGCGCAGCGCGCGGGCCAGGGCGTCCAGTACGTCCGCCGACGGCCTGGGCCCGCGCGCCTGTTCAAGGCGTACGACGTAGTCGACGCTGACCCCGGCCAGCTCGGCGACCTCCTCGCGGCGCAGTCCCGGGGTTCGCCGGGTCGCCCGGCGCGCGGGCAGGCCCAGGGCGTCCGGGTCGAGCTGTTCGCGCCGGGTCCGCAGGAACACGGCCAGCTCCTGCGTCGCGTCCACGGCCGAGATCGTCATGCCGGGTCCAACCGCCAGGGTAGGACCGCTGTTCCCAGGATCGTGCCTCCCTTATGCCCGGCTCGCGGACGTCGCAGGGTTGCCCTCGACGACGCTTCACGCACAACGGTCCTTTCAGGACTTCAGGAGGACACCATGCCGCTCACTCTCGACACCTACCGGCTGCTGGGCCGCTCGGGCCTGCGGGTCTCGCCCCTGGCGCTCGGCACCGCGACCTTCGGCACCGAGTGGGGCTGGGGCGCGGGCGAGGAGGAGTCGCGCCGCCTCTTCGACCGCTACATCGAGCAGGGCGGCAACTTCATCGACACCGCCGCCACCTACACCGAGGGCAGCTCGGAGCGTCTGCTGGGCACGTTCGCGCACGGCCGGCGCGAGAGCCTGGTGCTCGCGACGAAGTACTCGACCCTTCGCCGGCCGGGCGATCCCAACTCCGGTGGCCCGCACCGCAAGAACCTGTTCGCGTCGGTGGAGTCCAGCCTGCGCCGCCTGAACACGGACTACATCGACCTGCTCTATCTACACGTGTGGGACTTCACGACGCCGGTCGAGGAGATCCTGCGCGGCCTGGACGATCTGGTCCGGCAGGGCAAGGTGCTGTACGTGGCGATGTCCAACGTGCCGGCGTGGCAGATCTCGCGGATGCAGGCCATCGCCGACCTGCGCGGTTGGGCACCGCTGGTGGCGCTCCAGATCGAGTACAGCCTCATCGAGCGCACCGGCGAGCGCGACCTGATCCCGATGGCCCGCGAGATGGGGCTCGGGGTGGTCCCGTACTCGCCGCTGGGCGGCGGGCTGCTCACCGGCAAGTACAGCCGCGCCGACCTGACCGGCGCGGACCCCGCCCCGGGCGAGAGCAACCGCAAGAGCTTCAACGCCGCCCTGGGCATGCTGACCGAGCGCAATCTCGGCATCGTGGACGCCGTGAAGGAGGTCGCCCTTGAGGCCGGCCACACCCCGGCCCAGGTGGGTCTCGCCTGGACGTTGCGGAACCCGGCCGTGACGGCCCCCGTCATCGGCGCCCGCACGCTCACCCAGCTGGAACACAACCTCGGCGCCCTCGACGTCGACCTCACCCCTGCCCACCGGGCCCGTCTCGACGAGGCCGGCGCGATCGAGCCCGGCATCCCGCATGCGCTGCTCGCGGGCGATCACCTGAGGCGGGCGACCCGGGGTGACCTGACGATCCAACCCCGGGGCTGAGCAGGGAGTTTGGGGGCGCGCCCCTCCTGGAGGGAAATCCGCCCACCCTCTGGACCGCGAGGCCAGTGGGCCGGGAAACCGACCGACCCCCCGGGCCGCAGGGCCCAGGGGGTCGGGAAAGGAAGCGAGCCCGAAGGAAGCCGGCCGCAAAGGGAGCCGACCCCGAAGGGGAGCCAACCCCGAAGGGGAGCCGGCCGTGAAGGGAACGAGCCCGAAGGAAATGAACCCGAAGGGAACGAACCCCGAGGGGAACGCGCCCCGAACAGGCCAACTCCCTTACGACACCGCCTACTTGTCCTTGTCGGCGACCGGCTTACGCAGGGCGATGTTCAGCTCGCGCAGGCGCGACTCGTCGAGCTCGGTCGGCGCGCCCATCATCAGGTCCTGCGCGTTGCCGTTCAGCGGGAACGCGATGGTCTCGCGGATGTTCGGCTCGTCCGCGAGCAGCATGACGATGCGGTCGACGCCCGGCGCGATGCCGCCGTGCGGCGGGGCGCCGAGGCGGAACGCCTTCAGCATGCCGCCGAACTCGCGCTCCACGGTCTCCCGGTCGTACCCCGCGACCTCGAACGCCTTGAACATGATCTCGGGCTCGTGGTTGCGGATCGCGCCCGAGGAGAGCTCGATGCCGTTGCAGACGATGTCGTACTGCCAGCCCAGGACGTCCAGCGGGTCCTTGGTCTCCAGGGCCTCCAGGCCGCCCTGGGGCATGGAGAACGGGTTGTGCGAGAAGTCGATCTTGCCGGTCTCCTCGTCCTTCTCGTACATCGGGAAGTCGACGATCCAGCAGAACCGGAAGACGCCCTCCTCGAAGTGTCCGGCGCGCTTGGCGGCCTCGACGCGGACGCCCGACATGATCTTGGAGACCTCGTCGAACTCGCCCGCGCCGAAGAACACCGCGTGCCCGGCGACGAGGCCCAGGCGCTCGGTGAGCACCTTGACGTTGTCCTCGGTGAGGAACTTCGCGATCGGGCCGGACAGCGTGGGGGTACCTCCCTGGCCGTCAGGGCCTTGGGGGACGTCCTCGCCGACCCGCACCCAGGCCAGGCCGTGCGCGCCGAGCGAGACGGCGTACTCGCCGAGCCCGTCGAAGAACTTGCGCGACTGCCCCGCGACGTCCGGCACGGGAAGCGCGCGCACGTGCTTGCCGGCGAACGCCTTGAACTCCGAGCCCTCGAACACGTCGGTGATGTCGAAGAGTTCGAGCTTGGCGCGCAGGTCGGGCTTGTCGTTGCCGTACTTCAGCATCGACTCGCGGAACGGGATGCGCGGGAAGGGCGACGTGACGTGGCGGCCGCCGCCGAACTCCTCGAAGAGCTCCGTCATCAGCTTCTCGATGGGCCGGAAGACGTCCTCCTGCTCGACGAAGCTCATCTCGACGTCGAGCTGGTAGAACTCGCCCGGCGAGCGGTCGGCGCGGGCGTCCTCGTCGCGGAAGCAGGGCGCGATCTGGAAGTACCGGTCGAAGCCGGAGATCATGAGCAGCTGCTTGAACTGCTGCGGGGCCTGCGGCAGGGCGTAGAACTTGCCGGGGTTCAGACGGGAGGGCACCACGAAGTCGCGGGCGCCCTCGGGCGAGGTCGCCGTCAGGATCGGGGTGGCCATCTCGTTGAAGCCGAGCGCGACCATCTTCGAGCGGATCGCGGCGATCACGGCGCTGCGCAGCATGATGTTGCGGTGCATGCGCTCGCGGCGCAGGTCGAGGAAGCGGTACTCAAGGCGCCGCTCCTCGTTGACGCCGTCCTCGGCGTTGATCGTGAACGGCAGCGGGCCGGCGGCGCCGAGCACCTCGACCTCGCCGACCTCGATCTCGATCTCGCCGGTCGCCAGCTCACCGTTCACGTTCTCGGCGCCGCGCGAGACGACCTTGCCGTCCACGCGTACGACGGTCTCCTTGGACAGCTTGTCCAGGGCTTCGGCGCCGGCCGTGCCGGGGCGGGCGACCAGCTGGGTGATGCCGTAGTGGTCCCGCAGGTCGATGAAGAGAATGCCGCCCAGGTCTCGGCGATTGTGCAGCCAGCCGCTCAGCCGGACGTCGCTGCCGACGTCGGAGGCGCGGAGCTCGCCGCAGGTGTGGGACCGGTACCGGTGCATCGTTCATCCAATTCTTCGCGAACGGTGGTCGCGACTACTTCGCGAGATTCTTCGCGAGACAGGCGGGAATCAACCAGCCCAGGTTACCGCCCGGCGCACACCCCCCATCCCCTCCGGCCAGACCCCCTGGGGCCCCGCCCCAGACCCCCCGTTTCCCACCTCAAGACCGCTCGCCCTCAATCTTCCCCAAGGCCAGCCCGAGGATCCCGACCCCATGCCAGCCTGAGCATGCCGATCCCGATGCGGACCAGCACCAGCGCCGCCGGCCAGGGACCCCCATGCCAGCCCGAGGACGCCGATGCGGACCAGCACCAGCGCCGCTGGGGGCGCGAGGAACTGCGCGAAAAGCGACCACAGCCCGCAGACGAAAACGGGTTGAGGGGCGCGAGGAACTGCGCGACCAGCCACCCAAGGCCCGCAGACGAAAACCGGCGTAAGGGGCGCGGGGAACTGCGCGAAAGGCCCCCCGGACCCGCACCGCGCAACGGCCCCGCACCGCGCAGCGGCCCCGCACCGCGCAGCGGACCCACCCCCCACCCCAACCCCTCGGTGGCGACCACCCCACACATCTTCTTAAATAGGGGCAATGCGCACAGAGGACGTCCTCGCCGCCATCGCGACTGGCCTGTGGCGCTGGGACAACGCCGCCGGGAAGGTCACCCTCGACGCCGAGGCCGCCCGGCTCCTCGGGCTGCCCGCGCGGAGGGCGACGCTGACCGAGTCGGCCGTACGGTCCCGCTTCCACCCCGTCGACTGGAACGAAGTGGACGGCATCGTGCACCTGGCCCTGGCCGAGGGCACCCTCGCCGAGGTCCGGCTGCGCATCATGGACGACCGGGGCCACGTCCTGCGTACCGTACGCAGCCGCTCCAAGCCCATGCTCAACGGCAAGGACTACCTCCTCATCGGCACCATCCAGGAGGTCGCCGAGCCGCAGCCCGGCACCACCGCCGCCCACCCCTCCATCACCGGCGACTGGCGGCGCTCGCGCGAGGCGTTCCTGCTCGACGCGGGCCGCGCGCTCGCCGAGGCCCGTTCGACCTCCGAGGTGCTGCGGGTCGCCGCCTCGCTCTCCATGCCGGGGTTCTCACCGGACGGCCTCGCGGTGTTCGGGGTGGCGGGCGACCGGCTGACGATCATCGGGCACCACGGGCACAACCCGGGGGACGACGGCCCGTTCACGGACATCTCGCTCGACATGGACTACCCGGCGTCGGACGTCGTGCGCAACGGGCGGGCGATCTACCTGCCGAGCCCGCAGGAGTACCGGCGCCGCTTCCCCGCGACCTGGCCGCTGGCCCAGCGTTTCGACCGCCAGTCGTGGGCGTTCGTCCCGCTCATCGTGGCCGGCCGCACGATCGGCGCGTGGATGGCCGCGTTCAAGCACCCCGTCGCGTTCACCCCCGACGAGCGTTCGGTCCTCACCACGGTCGCCCGCATGCTGGCGCAGGCCCTGGCAAGGGCGGGCGAGGCGGAGAGCGAACGCGAGCTCTCGCTCGGCCTCCAGCGCTCGATGATGCCGACGCTCGGCCCGGAGATCCCCGGCATGACGGTGGCCGCCCGCTACGTACCGACCGGCGGCGGCCTCCAGGTCGGCGGCGACTGGTACGACATGATCCCGCTGCCCGGCGGCGGCTCACGGGCGTGCTCGGACGAAAGCAGGTTCGCCCTGGTCATCGGCGACGTACAGGGTCATGACGTGCGGGCGGCCGGGCTGATGGGCCAGCTGCGGATCGCGCTGCGGGCCTACGCGAGCGAGGGCCACAGCCCCGACGCGGTCCTCTCGCGCGCCTCGCGCTTCCTGTACGGGATCACCGAGTCGTACGGGCTGCCCGAGCCCTCGGGCGACGGCTACGAGGACAACGCGCCGCGCTTCGCGACCTGCCTCTACATCGAGGTCGACCCGGCCACCGGCACCCTGGACATCGCCCGGGCCGGCCACCCCGACCCGGTGATCCGCACCGCCGACGGCACCGCTCTGATCCGCCCGACCGCGGGCGGCCTCCCACTCGGCATCGAGGCGGATTCCGACTACCCGACCACGCGGCTCGTCCTCGACCCCGACGAGACGATCATGATCTGCACGGACGGTCTGATCGAGACCGGCGGCCACGACATGGCGAGCGGCTGGACGCGGTTGCGGCCCGTCCTTGAGGAGCACACCGGCGACAGCCTGGAGCAGCTGGCCGACGAACTCGTCCAGGCCGTGCACGGCCCGAGCTCGCACCACACCACGGGGCAGCTCGTGGACCGGCGCGAGGACGACATCGCGCTGCTGCTCCTGCGTCGCAACGAGGTCGCCGCCCCGGCCGGGGCCGCCCCGCCCGCCGCGGTCCGGCGCACCGCGCTGACCGTCGCCCAGGCAGAGCCGCAGCAGATCGCGGGCGCCCGCAAGCAGCTGCGTGAGCTGCTGCACGACTGGGCGGACGACGAGCAGGTCGACTCGGCGGTCCTGATGATCTCCGAGATGATCACCAACGTCCTGGTCCACACCGACGGCGACGCCCTGCTCGTGGCCGAGGCCAGGGGCCCGCTCGGCACCCGCAGGTTGCGCGTCGAGGTGGCCGACGCGAGCGACGAGCTGCCGCACCGGCGCCGCCCCGGCGAGATGGCGTCGAGCGGGCGGGGCCTGATCCTCATGGAGATGCTGGCGGACGCGTGGGGCGTGGACCCGCGCGGCGACGGAAAGTCGATCTGGTTCGAGCTCTACGAACCGGGCGGACCGGACGAAGCCCCGCCGGTCTGACCCCCACCGGTCTGACCCCCACCGGTCTGACCCCCACCTCCCCACCTCCCGGCGGATCCCGCCGGCCTGATCCCCGTCGGCGGATCCCCCTGCCCGTCTCAATGCCCTCCCGGCGGCCCCCCGCCGGCCGGCTCCCCCGGGGTCGCTCCAGGCCCGGGCGGCCGCGCCCCCGCCGCGTACCGCTTGCGCACCTCTCCGAGCACCCCGAACGCGGCGGCCGCGACCGGCACCGCGAGCAGCATCCCCACCAGACCCGCCACGTCGGCACCCGCGGTGAGCGCGACCATGATCATCGCGGGGTGCATCTGCACGGTGCGGCTCTGGATGACGGGCTGGAGGATGTGTCCTTCGAGCTGCTGCACGGCGAGCACGATCCCGAGCGTCCACAGCGCGGTGCCGAACCCGCGGTCGGCGAGCGCCACGAGCACCGCCACCGCGCCGGAGACGAAGGCGCCCAGGTAGGGGATGTACGCCCCGATGAAGACCAGCGCGCCGAGCCCGAGCGCGCCGGGCACGCCGAGGACGAGCAGCCCGACCGTGATGCAGACGGCGTCGATGAAGGCGATGAAGGTGGTCCCGCGCATGAACCCCTCGACCGCCTCGAAGGCGCGCCGCGCCATGGCCTCGACGGTGTCGCCGGTGCCGCGCGGAGCGATCGCGTGGGCCAGGCCCACGGCGCGGTCGGAGTCCTTGAGGAAGAAGAAGGTGAGCAGGAGCGCGAGCACGCTGGTGGCGATGAGCGAGCCGAGCAGGCTGAGCCCTTGCAGCAGCCCGCTGGCCGCCCCCGCCCCGAACTTGGAGAGGAGCTGCTTGGCGTTGTCGGCGATGTTGGTGACGCCGTCCCCGCCGGCCACCCCGAAGTGGTCGGCCACCCAGTGCCCGGCCTGCTTGAGTGCGGCGACGATCTGGTCCCCGGTGTCGATGAGCGCGCTGACCACGACGTACCCGGCCCCGCCGACCACGGCCACCAGGGCGACACAGGTCAGTCCTGCGGCCAGCGACCGCCTGAGCCCCCTGCGGATCAGCCACCGGTGCACGGGCCCGAGCAGCGCGGTCCCCAGCAGGGCGAGCAGCACGGGGGTGACGGCCGTCTTGAACACGACGCAGAGATAGACCCCGACCGCGACGACCCCGGCGACGAGCAGCACGACCACGCACCAGGCGGCGATCCGGCGGGCGGCTTCGGGCAGCAGATGCCTGGACGTCTCCACGACGCCACCCGACCACGCCCACACCCACCCCGCCTCCCGAGCGGCCCAGACGAGTGACACCCCGTCAGGACCGTCCTGGCGTGGTGTCAATGTCACGTGCAGCGCACCCCAGCACATCAGACCGCGCGGTACGTCGCCGCGCACGTGGGCGCGTTGAGGCGACAGTGGCCCCCGGATCCACGCAGGCTACGGGCTCGGGGCTACGGGTTGGCCCCGCAGCCCGCTGTACCGTCGCTTGACGTCAATCACCGGCGGCGCCACGCTCGTGCAACCAGGCGCAACCGGCTAGGCAGGGGTCAAGACCATGGCTCTACTGTTCTTCGGCAAGGACCCGAACACCAACGGCGACGACTGCCCCACCGTGTGGGTGGACGATGCCTCCGCCGACCTCGTCCTTCAGGGCTGGAAGGCCGACACCGCGACCGAGACGGAATGTCTGACCGTCGGGCACATCCCCGACACGGAGGCAGTGATCCGCATTCCGGCCCGCATGGTGCCGCTGATCAGGAAGGCATGTGATGAAGCCGAGCAGCGTTCCGCCGTTCAGTGAACTGATCAAGGACTGCCACCGGTCGGCCGTCCACCTTGAAATGCGCGACGTCTATGGCGTCGCATCCGAAGTTGACGACTTCGCAAAATGGCGGGCAAGCGGCCACATCGCCCCTGAGTCCGTGGAACGGCGCCGCTCGTGGCTCGATCTGGTGCGCGAGACGGTAAGTCGGGGCGTGATCATGCGCCGAGTCCGGATCGTCTCCATGCCGGTCAGTGAGTACATCCGGTACGAGCACGCGGGTACCTACCTCAACATCGAGGCGGGTGAGCTGGTGCGCTGGCTGCCTCGAAGGGATGCCACAACGCTCGCCCTCCCCGGCGCTGACCTCTGGCTGCTGGACGGCCGGCTGATCCGCTTCGGGCACTTCAGCGGCGACGGCGCGTCAGCCGGACACGAGCTGAACGAAGACCCGGAAGTGATCAAATTCTGCGCCGACGCCTTCGAAGCCGTGTGGGAGCGCGCCACCCCGCACGAGAGGTTCAAGGTCTGACTCGCAGCAGCGACCAACCTGCTCATGCCCAACTACCAGTCATCAAGTGTCGAGTCCGCCCGAAAGGCAGTGGCGGCCAGGCTACGAGAAGTGCGCCTGGACGCCGGGCTGAAAGGGCATGAGCTGGCTGCGCGCTGCGGCTGGAACAAATCCAAGGTCTCCCGCATCGAGAACGCGAAGACCTCTCCATCCGACGGGGATGTCCGGGACTGGTGCGAGGCGTGCGAAGCCGGAGTCCAGGCGGCCGACATCATCGCCGCATCCCGCACCGCCCACTCCATGTACATGGAGTGGAAGCGGCTCCAGCGCACTGGTCTACGGCGCCTCCAGGAGTCACGTATCCCGCTGTACGAGCGCACCAAGCTCTTGCGTGGGTACGCCTCACACGTCGTTCCTGGACTGCTCCAGACACCCGCGTACGCATCTGCCCTGTTATCGGTGATCAGCAGGTTCCACAGCACCCCGAACGACACCCCGGAGGCAGTGGCGGCCCGCATGGCACGAGCCCGTGTCCTTCACGCTGCGGGCCACCGTTTCACCCTGCTGGTCGAAGAGTCGGTGCTGCGGTTTCAGCTCGGGAACGAAGAAGCAATGGCAGGCCAGTTGGGGCATCTGCTGTCGGTCATGTCGCTGCCTGCCGTCTCCCTCGGGGTGATCCCGTTTTCGGCGCGGGAGCGGACGATGTGGACGCTTGAGGGGTTCAACATTTTCGACGACCGCCGAGTCCATGTGGAGTTGCTGACGGCACAGGTGACCCTGACAGCCCCCAGCGAAGTCGCCATGTACGTAAGGGCTTTCACGGAGCTGCGGGAGCTGGCTGTGTACGGAGCGACGGCCAGGGCGCTTGTGACCGGGGCGATCGACGCGCTGCGCTGGAAACTCCCGTGCAACAACGTAGAACTCGATTGAGGGCAGCGCCCCGTCCTTCCTAGCGTGTGGGCATCGGACGAACCTCAGCACGCGCCTTGTCGGTGCTGGTGCCAGACCTGAAACCCGTAGCCAGGACAGCCACGAGCGAAGGAGACAGGTATGGGATGGGGAACCGGCAAGGGGGGCGGCGGAGGCGATGGTAAGCACTCGGGGAACAAGGACCCGGGCACATCCAAGCCCTCGTCCGACACCAAGAACCCTGCCCCCGGACCGAAGCACGGCAAGGGCAAGGGATGACCGGCAACACCGGAGCCGCTGAGCAGGCCGCCGCGCGCGGTCTGCTCGGCAGGCTGAACGAAACGCTGCCGCTCCCGCTGTCACCGGAATGGGAGGCAGCCTTTGACAGGGTTCCCCGCCACACGTTCCTCCCCCGGACGGTATGGCTGGGCGACAACCTCACCCCGTGCGACCGCCGGAAGTCCCCCGACGAATGGCTGCACGCCGCTTACGCGGATGAGCCCGTGGTGACCCAGGTCAACGACGGAGCCGACCCCGGCGACAACGAACGCTGGCCGTCCTGTTCCGCGTCCGCCCCCTCCATCGTCTTCCGCATGCTCGACATGCTGAACGTGCGGGACGGGGACCGCGTGCTGGAGATCGGAACCGGAACGGGCTGGAACGCTGGTCTCCTCGCCCACCGGGTGGGATCCGCTCTGGTGACTACGGTGGAGGTGGACCCGGCCCTGGCCGACCGTGCGACAGCCAACCTGAAGGCCGCCGGTCTGGAGCCGACCGTCATCACAGGAGACGGAGCCACACTGGAGGTGGGCAAGTCCCTGGACCGTCTCCTCGCCACCTGCTCCGTCCGGCGAATCTCCCCTGCCTGGGTGACTGGCATGGCGCCGGGCGGCGTCATGCTGCTGCCCTGGGAAACGCCATGGATGTGCTTCGGCCTGTTGCGGCTCACCGCATACTCCGACGGGACCGCCTCCGGCCGCTTCCACCCGCACAGCGCGTTCATGCTCATGCGCGGCCAACGCACCGATCTGCGGATCTTCCGGGACGTCGTACGGGACGACCACGTACCCGACGAGCGGACCACAGGCCTGGCCCCCTGGACGGTTACCGGCGACGACTGGGCAACACAGTTCGCCATCGGCCTCCAACTCCGTGACGTGTGGTGCACCTGGCACGAGAATCCCGACGTGGACGGCGTCGCCTCCCGCCTCTGGGTGGCCACCACCGACGCGACGTCTTGGGCCGCCGTCGACTACGACGGACGGCAAGATGAACGGTTCACGGTCTGGGAGCACGGGCCCCGGCGCCTATGGAGCGAGGTAGAAGCGGCCCACCACTGGTGGCACACGGTAGGCCGCCCCACACCGGATGCGTTCGGAATGATAGTGGACGCAGACGGCACGCAAGCTCCTTGGCTGAAAACGCCAGGACACCCGATCCCGATCATGGGATGACCGTCTGCTGCCGAGTTGGCCCTACAGGCCGCCCTCGGTCATGCCGTGCACGGCCGGGATCGTGCCGAGCCGGCCCTTTTGGAAGTCCTCGAAGGCCTGCTCAAGCTCGGCGCGGGTGTTCATCACGAACGGGCCGTAGTGCGCCATCGGTTCGCGTATCGGCCGGCCGCCGAGGAGGACGACCTCCAGGTCGGGCGCGTTCGCGTCCTGCTTCTCGTCGGCGCGGACGGTCAGCGAGCCGCCCTCGCCGAACACCGCCGTCTGCCCGGTGTGCACGGGCCGCCGTTCGGCGCCCACGGTGCCGCGTCCGGCCAGTACGTACGCGAGTCCGTTGAAGTCCTCCCGCCAGGGAAGGGTCACTTCCGCGCCCGGCGCCAGCGTCGCGTGCACCATCGTGATCGGCGTGTGCGTGATGCCCGGGCCCTCGTGGCCGTCGAGCCCGCCCGCGATGACACGCATCAGCGCGCCCCCGTCCGGGGAGGTCAGCAGCTGCACGGAGCCGCTGCGGATGTCCTGGTAGCGCGGGGCCATCATCTTGTCCCTGGCCGGCAGGTTCACCCACAGCTGGAGCCCGTGGAAGAGCCCGCCCGACGTCACCAGGTGCTCCGGCGGCGCCTCGATGTGCAGCAGACCGGAGCCCGCCGTCATCCACTGGGTGTCACCGTTGGTGATCGTGCCGCCACCGCCGTTGGAGTCCTGGTGGTCGAAGATCCCGTCGATGATGTACGTGACCGTCTCGAAGCCACGGTGCGGGTGCCACGGGGTGCCCTTGGGCTCGCCCGGCGCGTACTCCACCTCGCCCATCTGGTCCATCATGATGAACGGGTCGAGGTACTTGTAGTTGATCCCGGCGAACGCGCGGCGCACCGGGAAACCCTCCCCCTCGAACCCCTGCGGAGCGGTGGTCACGGCGAGGACCGGCCGCGCCGAAACGCCCTCCGGCGCGGTCACGCGCGGCAGGGTCAACGGGTTTTCGACGGTCACAGCAGGCATGGGACGGCCCTCCTTGCGGGATGCTCTACATTCAAAGTAGTTGAATCCTGAACATCCGGCAAGGCGTGCTTCATTCCCGTGAGGTGCCGGGGGGTGCGAGGGGGGGTTGGCGAGGGGGTTGGGCGAGGTGGGTCGGGTGCGGTCCTGGGCGCGCGCTTCGGGGGGCCCGCGGCGGCGGCCCGTCACCGCCCTATCGGGAAGGAGGGCTGGAGGGAGAGCCCTGGTCGCTCTGCGGCGACGCACCGTAGTTCGCGGTCAGCTCGGCGGCGTACGCATCGGGGACGGACCGGCCGGGGAAGGTCACCGGCAGCCAGAACTCCAGCGCACCGGCCGCATCCACGAAAGGCCCGTACCGGACACTCCACTCGTGCCGGGCGGCCTCGTCCGGGAAGCCTCGGACGACGGCCACCTCCGGGTCCCGTTCGCCCCAACAGCCCCAGCGGCCGGAGGGACCGGTCAGCACGACGGTCTGCGTCATGATGGCGATCGAATCCACGAAGTCCCGGCCCTCGTGGAACCCGATCTCCGCCCAGTAGTCGTCCGCGGTCGCCTCGACGGACAGCGACAGTGCCGACTCGGCGATGCCGTGCCCCTCGACCACGACCAGGTCGACCCGCTGGTCGCCGTGCAGCCCGGCCAGCGCGACGAGCGCCGGCCAGGCGTCCGGTGTGAGCAAATAGTCGAACTCGCAGAACACCGCGTCGTCGGCGAGTTCCCGGAACACCCGCGCGGGCAACCTGGCATCGAGGTCGAAGACGGCGGCGGCGCGGGCGCGGACGGCGTCCGGGTTCGAGGTCATGAAGGGGGTCCTGCTCCTTGGTTTCGCCCGGTGCCCGCATGGGCGGGGCGGTCACCGGCGAGCGTACTCACGTCATGATCGGCCGGACGCTCCTAGCCGTACATGCGCCGCATCGCGAAGTCGACCATCTGCTCCACGGCCTTCGCGTCGAAGACCATCCGGTGGTCGCCCTCCATGTCGAGCACGAAGCCGTACCCGGTCGGCAGGAGGTCGATCACCTCGGCTCCGGTGATCACGAAGTACTTGGACTCCTTGCCCGCGTACCGCCGCAGCTCCTTGAGCGAGGTGAACATCGGGATCACCGGCTGCTGGGTGTTGTGCAGCGCCAGGAACCCGGGGTTGTCGCCGCGCGGGCAGTACACCCGGGCCCCCGCGAAGATCTGCTGGAAGTCCTCGGCGGAGAGCGAGCCGGTCGTGAAGGCCCGCACCGCGTCGGCGAGCGACGGCGGCGACGGCTCCGGGTACAGCGGCTGCTCGCCGTAACCGCCCTGCATCTGCTGCTGGGGCGGGGCGTACTGCTGCTGCGCGCCCGGGTTCTGGTCGTAGCCGTACATGACCCCCAGCCTACCGACGCGGGGTCCCGGCGAACACCGGGTCTCAGCCGCCGAGTGCCGAGCCCTTGACCGCCTGTATGAAGGGTGCCCATGCGCTGGCCGCGATGATCAACGCCGGGCCCCCGTCGACCTTGCTGTCCCGCACGGGGACGACTCCGGGGAGGCTGTGGGCCACCTCTACGCAGTTGCCGCCGTCGCCGTTGCTGTAGCTGCTCCTACACCACCGGGCTATGTCCAAGTCGACCGCTGTGCCCACCATTTCGGTACTCCTCAGCCGCCTCTTCGATCAGGGCGAGGGACGCCTCGAGCGGCAGCGCGGCAGCCCTCAGCCGATCGTATGCCTTGTGGTAGTGCCTCACGATCACCGGATCGTCGATGATCTGCCCGTGGTACGGGCCCTCCGTGTACAAGGTCGGCGGCTCCGCCTCGAACTCCATGAACGTAAGCGACAGCATGGTGCAGGGCTGCGGAGGCACGTTCCACGGCAGCACTTGTAGAACGACGGACCGGCGACGGATCAACGCGACGATCTGGTCGAGCAGTTCCGCCATGTCGGCACGAGGCAGCAGCGGGTTGCGCAACAATGACTCGCCCAGGATCACCCAGTACTCCGGCCGCCTGGGCGCACCAAAAACCGCAGCCCTCCGTAACCGGGCTTGCACCTTCGCATCGACGTCCGCAGCAGGCGCCAGAGGGTGCGTCGCGTGAATGACGGCTCGCGCATACGCCTCCGTCTGGAGCAGTCCCGGGACGAGAGCGTTTGCCCACTCCTCGATGACCAACGCCCGCGTCTCACTCTCCGCCACCGGGGCGAAATATGCAGCGTGAGCACCCTGACGCGCCTTGCGCACGTCCTCGCAGCAGCGCTCGAAGAATCCGTTCGTTCCCAGCACCTGATCGACATGGCGGGCCAGATCCAGCGGCATCTTGCGCTGACCCCGCTCGATCTCGCTGAGGTAGCTCACCCCGTAGAAGCTGCCCTCCACCAGGCCCTCCAGCGTGAGCCCGGCCCGCTCGCGCTGATAACGCAACTCCTTGCCGTAGAACTCCGGCACACCGGCCGATCCGTCAATCTCCTTGCGCGCAGCCATGGTTGCCGCCCTTCCACCACCCGGGCCGTGGACCCCGAACCCCTTCCGAAGGTACGCGAGGCCACCCCACCCTGTGAGGAGTTCGTCACACACCGCACTCGCAGGAGGCACCCCATGACCCGCACCCCCGCACCCCTCACGCCCCGCCGGGACGACACGTACAACACCGTGATGGACCTGCGCGCCGCCCTCGCCGAGCACGGCATCGCGCTGCCCTCCCTCGGGCGGGACTTCGGTACGCCCCCGCTCGTGATCCTCGGGAACTGCAACACGGACACCGCGCGGGCGCTGACGGCGGCGCTGCGGGAGGGGCGGAGCTGAGGGGCCGGGGGCGTGCCCGGGCCCCGGGTGGCCCGGCAGGGTTTCCCTGCCTGACGCGTCACAGTTCTCGGCCAGAGGTTGCGCGTTATTACCCGCGGGTAGCATCATCGTAGGGACTGACCTACTTGCTGGTAGATGTAACCGACACCCTGCTTACGGAGCCGTCGCCATGGGGCACTACAAGTCGAATCTCCGCGACATCGAGTTCAACCTCTTCGAGGTGCTCGGACGCGACAAGCTGTACGGCACCGGCCCGTTCGGGGAGATGGACGTCGACACCGCCAAGTCGATCCTTGAGGAGATCGCCCGCCTCGCCGAGAACGAGCTGGCCGATTCCTTCGCGGACGCGGACCGCAACCCGCCGGTCTTCGACCCGGCCACGAACACCGCTCCGGTCCCGGAGTCCTTCAAGAGCTCCTACAAGGCGTTCATGGACTCCGAGTACTGGCGGCTCGGCCTGCCCGAGGAGATCGGCGGCACCGTTTCGCCCCGCTCCCTGATCTGGGCGTACGCGGAGCTGCTGCTCGGCTCGAACCCCGCGATCTGGATGTACTCCTCGGGCCCGGCCTTCGCCGGCATCCTCTTCGCCGAGGGCAACGAGCAGCAGAAGAAGATCGCCGAGATCGCGGTCGACAAGCGCTGGGGCTCGACCATGGTGCTGACCGAGCCGGACGCCGGTTCGGACGTCGGCGCCGGTCGCACCAAGGCCGTCCAGCAGGACGACGGCTCCTGGCACATCGAGGGCGTGAAGCGCTTCATCACCTCCGGTGAGCACGACATGGAGGAGAACATCCTCCACTACGTCCTGGCGCGCCCCGAGGGCCACGGCCCGGGCACCAAGGGCCTGTCCCTCTTCCTCGTCCCGAAGTTCCACTTCGACTGGGAGACCGGCGAGCTGGGCGAGCGCAACGGCGTGTACGCGACGAACGTCGAGCACAAGATGGGCCTGAAGGCGTCCAACACGTGCGAGATGACGTTCGGCGACCAGCACCCCGCCAAGGGCTGGCTGATCGGCGACAAGCACGACGGCATCCGCCAGATGTTCATGATCATCGAGTTCGCCCGCATGATGGTCGGCACGAAGGCGATCGCGACGCTGTCGACGGGTTACCTCAACGCCCTTGAGTACGCCAAGGAGCGCGTCCAGGGCAGCGACCTCTCGCAGTTCATGGACAAGACCGCGCCGAAGGTGACGATCACTCACCACCCGGACGTGCGGCGCTCGTTGATGACGCAGAAGGCGTACGCCGAGGGCATGCGCTCGCTCGTCCTCTACACCGCCTCCATCCAGGACGCGATCCAGGTGAAGGAGGCGGCGGGCGAGGACGCGAAGGCGCTCATCGGCCTGAACGACCTGCTCCTGCCCATCGTGAAGGGCTACGGCTCGGAGAAGTCGTACGAGAAGCTGTCGTCCGAGTCGCTTCAGACCTTCGGCGGCTCCGGGTACCTCCAGGAGTACCCGATCGAGCAGTACATCCGTGACGCGAAGATCGACACGCTGTACGAGGGCACGACGGCGATCCAGGGTCAGGACTTCTTCTTCCGGAAGATCGTCCGTGACCAGGGCGCGTCCCTGAACACGCTCTCCGAGGAGATCAAGAAGTTCCTCGCCGAGCAGAACGGCAACGAGGCGCTGGGCGGCTCGCTCGACTCGCTGGCCAAGGCGGCCGTCGACCTGGAGGCGATCGTCGGCACGATGATCACGGACCTCACGGCGACGGGCGAGGACGTCAAGAACATCTACAAGGTGGGTCTCAACACGACGCGCCTGCTGATGGCTTCGGGTGACGTGGTCGTCGGCTACCTGCTGCTCAAGGGTGCGGCTGTGGCTGCCGAGAAGCTGGCCTCGGCCTCGGTCTCCGCGAAGGATGCCGCCTTCTACACCGGCAAGATCGCCGCTGCGAAGTTCTTCGCGGCGAACGTTCTGCCGGGGGTCGCCATGGCCCGTTCGCTGGCCGAGACGGTCGACAACTCGCTGATGGAGCTGGACGAGGCGGCGTTCTAGCCTCTGCGGTGCCGGGGGCTCGGGGTGGTCGGACCCCGGGCCCCTTTTCGCTGCCCCGGCCCCGACCCGCCCCGGTCCCCGGGAACGGCCACGCATGGCGCGGGGCCTTTTCGCGCAGTTCCCCGCGGCCCTTGAGGGGTGGGTTGTCGGGTGCGGGTTGTGGACGGTTGCTCGCGCAGTTCCCCGCGCCCCTCAACCCCCTCTCGCCTGCGGGCCGTGGTCGCTTTTCGCGCAGTTCCTCGCGCCCCTTGAGGGAGCGGTTTCGGGTGCGGGCCGGGCGTGGCTGGTCGCGCAGTTCCCCGCGCCCCTTGAGGGGCTGGCTTTCGTCCGCGGGTCGTGGGTTCTTCTCGCGCAGTTCCTCGCGCCCCTGTAGGGCATCCGGAATCGCTTCTCGCGGCCACCGCGGCAGAAACTCGCCTTCGTCCGCGGGCTGTGCGTGGCTGGTCGCTCAGTTCCTCGCGCCCCTGTCAGCACTGGTGCAGGGGCCGTGCTGGCCTGCTCGGGCATCTTCAGCCTGTCCGGCGATTGAGGACGAGCGCCGTTCAGGCGCGAACGGGGGGGCAGGGGGCGGAGCCCCCGCCCGGGGTCTGGGGCGGAGCCCCAGGGGGCTGGACCTTTCGGCATCCGTCACGGGCGGGTGGGTGGGAAAACCCTCGGGGTCTGGGGCGCAGCCCCAGGGCGCCGCACCCCCAAGTAGCCGCACAGGATGGGGGCCGCCCGCACCCCCTGCCGGGGGACGGGAGGGCAGACCCCGCGAGGGCAAACGGGGCAAGACGCTCGGCGCCCGGAGGCGGGGTCGGGCCGCCGTTAGGGTGGCGGGCATGAGCACACCCTCCCGCTTCGACCGCGGCCACACCGACGACCTGATGACCTTCCTCGCGGCGAGCCCGTCGCAGTACCACGCCGTGGCCAACGCGGCCGCTCGCCTGGAGAAGGCCGGGTTCCGGCAGGTCCGGGAGACGGACGCGTGGGACGGCACGCACGGCGGGAAGTACGTGCTGCGAGGCGGCGCCATCGTGGCCTGGTACGTGCCCGAGGGCGCCGCCCCCCACACCCCGTACCGGATCGTCGGCGCCCACACCGACTCCCCGAACCTGCGCGTGAAGCCGCAGCCCGACTCGGGGGCGTACGGCTGGCGGCAGGTGGCCGTCGAGATCTACGGCGGGACGCTGCTCAACACCTGGCTCGACCGCGACCTCGGCATCGCGGGCCGCCTCACCCTGAAGGACGGCAGCCACCGCCTGGTCAACGTGGACCGGCCGCTCCTGCGCGTGCCGCAGCTCGCCGTTCACCTGGACCGCTCGGTGAACACCGACGGGCTCAAGCTCGACCGCCAGCGTCACCTCCAGCCGATCTGGGGCCTGGGAGACGACGTACAGGAAGGCGACCTGATCCGCTTCCTGGAGGAGGAGGCCGAGCTCGACGAGGGCGCGGTGGCCGGCTGGGACCTGATGCTGCACTCGGTTGAGGCGCCCGCCTACCTGGGCCGCGACCGTGAGCTGGTGGCCGGTCCCCGGATGGACAACCTGCTGTCCGTGCACGCCGGAGTCGCGGCACTCGCCGCCGTCTCCACCGCCTCCCCCACTTCCGGCACTTCCCGCACTTCCACCACTTCGGCCGCCGACGAGCTGCCCTTCATCCCGGTGTTCGCCGCCTTCGACCACGAGGAGGACGGCTCGCAGGCCGACACCGGCGCCGACGGCCCACTGCTCGGCAACGTCATGGAGCGTTCGGTGTTCGCGCGCGGCGGCACGTACGAGGACCGCGCCCGCGCCTTCGCCGGAACCATCTGTCTGTCGTCCGACACCGGGCACGCCGTGCACCCCAACTACGCCGAGCGCCACGACCCCACGCACCACCCGCGTGCCAACGGCGGCCCCATCCTCAAGGTCAACGTGAACGCCCGGTACGCCACCGACGGCGCCGGCCGCGCCGTGTTCGCGGCGGCCTGCGAGCGCGCCGGGGTGCCGTGGCAGACCTTCGTGTCCAACAACGCGATGCCCTGCGGCACGACCATCGGCCCCATCACCGCGGCCCGGCACGGCATCCAGACCGTCGACATCGGTGTGGCGATCCTGTCGATGCACAGCGCGCGCGAACTGTGCGGCGCCGACGACCCGCACCTGCTCGCGGCCGCCCTCACCGCGTTCCTGGCAGGCTGAGTCCCCGACCCGTACAACCACCGCACCGCGCAAAGGGATTGACCGTCCGGGGCCCGGGTACTCGGACGGTCCACCACCTTTCACGGAGGCGAGATCCATGGGCTTGGGCGGCTGCATCATCCTCATCGCGGTGGGGGCGATCCTCACGTTCGCGACGGACTGGCACGCCAGCGGCGTGAACGTCGACGTCGTGGGCCTGATCCTGATGGCCGTCGGCATCATCGGCGTGGCCGTCTTCACCAGCGTGCTGCGCAGGCGGCGCGTGGTGCCGGGCGCGACCGTGGTGGAGGAGGAACGCCACCACGACGGCCTCCTGTAACCGAGCCGAACCCACCGGCCGTTCCCCGGCCGCCCCAGTGGCTGTGTCCACCGCCTCACGTGACCCGTGCCACCTGTGGCCCGGGGAGTGAGCCCTGCCCCCGCGACCCCGCGTATCCTCGACTGTCCGGACCCCGACCAGGTCAGGACAGGTCAGGACAGGTCCGGGAAGCCGGGAACGGGGAGCTAGGGGGTACCGCCACCGTGGAGTTCCGTGTCCTGGGGACGGTCGCCGTGGCGACGGAGGACGGCGCGTTCCTCGCACTCGGCCCGGCCAAGCGGCGCAGCCTGCTGGCCATGCTGCTGCTCCAGCCCAACACCGCGGTCTCCGTGGAACGGCTCACCGAGGCGCTGTGGGACGAGGAGCCGCCCCTGCACTCGCGCACCGTCCTTCAAGGGCACATCTCGCGGCTGCGGGCGCTGCTGGCCGAGCACGGCGCCGAGGCGTACGGCATCGAACTGGCCACGCAGGGCCCCGCCTACGTCCTGCGCCTGCCCGAAACCCTCATCGACGCCCACCGCTTCGAAGAGCTCGTCACGCTCGCCCGCGGCCGGCACCGGCCCGACGACGCGGTGCTGATGCTGCGCGACGCGCTCGCCCTGTGGCAGGGACCCGCGCTCACCGGCACCGTCGCGAGCCCGCCCCTGCAAGCCGCCTCCCACACCCTCGAAGAGCTCAGGCTCGCCTCCGTGGAGGCCCTTGCCGAGGCGTACGGGGAGCTCGGCGAGCACGGCCGCGCCGCCGCGGTCCTGCGCACCGAAGCCGTCGCCCACCCCCTGCGCGAGCCCCTTTCGGCCGCGCTGATGCTGGCGCTGAGCCGGTCCGGGCGCCAGTCCGACGCCCTCGAATGGTTCCACCGCACCCGCCGCCTGCTCGCCGACGAACTCGGCGTGGATCCGGGCCCCGCGCTCTCCGAGGCGTACGCCGTCGTCCTGCAAGCCGGTGTCCCCCCTGTCGCGGCCGGGCCCGCCTCCACCGCCGAGCCCGAACTCGCCTTCACCGTACCGGAGTTGCTGCCGCGCAGGCCGCGCGGCTTCACCGGCCGGCACAACGAGCTCACCGCTCTCGGGCTCGCCACCGCCGGGCAGTACGGCGCCATCGCGCTGGTCACCGGCGGCGCGGGCGTCGGCAAGACGGCGCTCGCCGTGCACTGGGCGCACGAGCGCCAGAACGACTTCCCCGACGGCCGCCTCTTCGCCGACCTGTGCGGCTACAGCGACACCCCGGCCCGCCACGTCACCGTCGTACTGCGCGAGTTCCTGCTGGCGCTCGGCGTGCCCGTGCAGCGCATACCCGAGACCGAGGCCGGCATGGGCGCGCTCTACCGCTCCCTGACCGCCGACCGCCGGATGCTGGTCGTGCTCGACAACGCCCGCGACTCCGAGCAGGTCCGCCCGCTGCTGCCGGGCGGCGACCACAGTGTCACCCTGGTCACCAGCCGCGACCGGCTCGGCGGTCTCGTCGCGTCCGACGCGGCCCGGCCCGTCCGCCTCGACGAGCTGCCCACCGCCGACTGCACCGCCCTGCTGGCCGCCGTGCTCGGCGAGAACCGCGTCGCCGCCGAACCCGAGGCCGCCGCCCACCTGGCCGGCCTCTGCGACGGCCTCCCCCTCGCGCTGCGCGTCACCGCCGCCCGCCTCGCCGCCCGCCCCCAGTGGACGCTGGCCACGCTCGCCGGTGAACTCGCCGACGAGCAGCGCCGGTTGGGGCTGCTGCGCGTCGAGGACACCGGGGTGGCGGCCGCCCTGCACCTGACCGTGCGGCAACTGCCCGAACAGGCCCGCCGGATGTTCTGCGCCCTTGGCCTGCACACCGGCTCCGAACTCGACCGCTACAGCGCCGCGGCGCTCGCCGGCTGCACCCCCGACCAGGCCGCCGCCGCCCTCGAACGGCTCGCCGCCGCCCACCTGGTGGTCGAGTCGGGACCCCACGGCCCCGCCCACATCCCGGCCCGCCCGGACGCTTCGGCCCGCCCGGACGCGCCGAGCCGTACGGACGCGCCGAGCCGTACGGACGCGCCGAGCCGTAGGGACGCGCCGGCCCGCCCCGACGCGTACGCCCTTCACGACCTCGTACGCCTCTACGCCCGCGCGCTCGCGCCCGAGGCCGACCCGGACGGCCTCACCCGCCTCCTGGACCACTACCTGCACACCGGTCTGGTCGCGACCGCCACCGCCGAGCCCGGCAGCCAGCCCTGCTTCACCCCGCCCCCCGGGGCCCGGCGGCCCGCCGCAGTGCGTGAGTTCGAGGACCGCCAGGCGGCCCTCGCCTGGTACGACGCCGAGCGGGCCACCCTGCGCGGCGCGGTCGCCGCCGCCGTCACCGCCGGGATGCACGACCGGGCCTGGCGGCTCGTCCTGCTCCAATGGCCGCTCATCCTGTGGCGGGTCCGCGACGGCTGGGTCCCGCTCCTCGAACAGGCCCTGGCATCAGCCGAGTTGGAGCAAGAACTCGACGCGCAGTCCCGCACCCGGGCCCTGCTGGGCTGGGTGCTGCACGAGGAGGGGCGCTACGACGAAGCGCTTGCCCAGCTGGAGAAGGCCCCCGACCTGGCCCGCCAGGCCGGCGACGTCACCAGCGAGGCCATCGCCCGCATCAACCTCGCCCTCATCCTCACCCAGTACGGCGAGATCGACCGGGCAGGCGACCTGCTCGCCCACGCCCTCACCCTGGCCGGCCGTGTCCGCGACCGCTCCACCGAGATGCTGGCCCACCAGCACCTCGCCCGGCACTTCCTGAACGCGGCCGCCCATGAGCTCGCCCTCGAACACTCCCGCCGCGGCCTCGAACTCGGCCCCTCGCCCGAGGCGATCCCCCGCCGGGTCCTGCTGCGCACCAGCTACGGCGAGGCCCTGGCCGGGCTCGGGCATACCGAGGAGGCGCGGCGCGAACTCATGAACGCGGCCCGCGAGGCCGACGACCACGGCTACGAGGAGGGCGCTGCCGCCGCCCGCACCCACCTGGCCGAACTGCCGCCCGCCTGACCGTTCTATTGTCTGACCGTGCGCCCGACCGCCCGTACCCGCGCCCCGGCATCGCTCGCGCGACGCGTCAGCTGAACGACCGGGATGCCGGTGAGGCTGGTGGGACGCATGTGGGCGAGCGATGTGTGTGGGCGAGCGGTGTGCCCGGCACACGGACTCGAATCGGACCTGACCTGACCTGACCTGACCTGACCTGACCGGGAGACGCGATGCGTGAACGCGAACGCGAACGCAGGCGCAGCCGCATGCGCGTAGACGTACGGGTAGGCGCAGGCGTGGGCGTACGCGTGGGCGTCGGCGGAGGCGTAGGTGTGGGTGTGGGTGTGGGTGTGGGCACGACCGCCGGGGTCGGGGCGGGCGCGGGCAGCGGTAGCGGCGCGGGCAGCGACCCGGCCGTCGGCACGACCTCCCGTGTCGTTCCCGCCCTGCTGTGCGCGGTGTTGTGCGTCGCCGCCCTGACGGCCTGCACCGACCGCGTCCCGCCCGCGGCGTCCGGCTCCGGCTCCGGGACCACGACGGTGGCCGGCGGCTCCCACTCGCCGGAGTCCGGGACCTCGCGCGAGCGGGCCGGCTCCCGGCCCTCCGTTCCCGCGTCCGGCAACGGCAACGGCAACGGCACGGCCGAACCGGGTCCGACGTCCGGTGCCGCCGTCTCCAGCGGCGCCCTCGGCGCCACTCCGGCCGCCCTGCCCGTCCCGCCCACGCACTCCCCCTCGCCGAGCGCCACGGGCGCGCAGCTCCCCACGCGCCCGGCGGACGACGGCGGCGAGGACGCCCGCGTCTTCTGCTCGCCCACCGCGCTGTCCTTCACCTTCCGTGTCGCGAACGGCCCATCCGGGGGCGGCGGTTCACGGCACGGCGCCGACGCCCGGGTTCAGGACGACGCCGTCCTGGTGGCCCGCAACACCTCCGGCCACACCTGCGTCCTGCGGGGGCTCGCGGAGCTGACCGTCACCGACGCCACCGGCCGTCTGTCGATCCCCTCCGCCCTGACCGAGGCGGCCGCGAAACCCTTCGCCCTGCACCCGGGGGCGGGCGGGACGGCGCACGTGCGCTACCTCACCCTCCCCGGCTGCCGGGGCACCACGGTGCGGGTGACGCTGCCCGGCTTCGACAGCGCGAGCACCGTGCCGGCCCTGGACGCGCACGGCCGCCCGGCCACCCTGTCCGTGTGCGGGCCGGCCATACGCACCGGGGAGTTCAAGCCGGGGTTCGGCTAGCCGGCGGACGTCTGGTCCGCCGCGGGGTCCATCCCGGCAAGCACCAGCGGCAGCCGGGTCACGCCGGCCTCGGCGATCCGTACCGGCACCCCCCAGTCCTGCTGGTGGACGTGGCAGGCGGGGTACTCGTTCGCCGGGTCGTCGTCGCAGGAGGCCGCCATCGCCGACACGTGCAGCACGCCCTCGGTGACGTCCGGGTTCAGGCTCAGCTCGCGCGCGAGGTCCGTACCCGTACCCTCGCCCGCCAGCAGCAGCTCGGGCGGGGTCGAGGAGACGAGAAGCCGGGTGGAGGGCCCGTACCGGGTGTCCAGTTTCTGCCCCGCGGGTGCCTGGAAGACCACGTCCAACCGGAGCCCGCCCGGGGCCACTTCGGTCGCCGCGCGCCGGGTGCGGTGGGCCACCGCCTCGACCCGTACGGCCTCGTCGGGCAGCCGCAGCCGGGTCAGCCGGTGCCGCGCCGACTCGACGACGACGATGTCGTCCCCCACCAGCACCGCGCCGCTCGGCTCCCTCAAGTCCGTTGCCAGCGTGCTCACTTCACCGCTGCTCGGGTCGTAGCGGCGCAGCGCGTGGTTGTACGTGTCCGACACGGCGACCGAGCCGTCGGGCAGCGCGGTGACGCCCAGCGGATGCTGGAGCAGGGCCTGCGCGGCGTCCCCGTCGCGGTGCCCGAAGTCGAAGAGTCCCGTACCGACGGCGGTGTGCACCGCGCCCTCGGTGTCGACGTAGCGCAGCGCGGACGTCTCGGAGTCGGCGACCCAGAGCCGGTCCTCGGTGGCCGCGAGCCCGGACGGCTGCGCGAACCAGGCCTCGGCGCCCGGCCCGTCCACCAGGCCCTCGTTGGTGGTGCCGGCCGCCACCTCGACCGTCCCGGTGGCGGGGTCGTACGTCCACAGCTGGTGCACCCCGGCCATGGCGATCCACACCTTGCCCCGCCACCAGGCCACGTCCCACGGCGAGGACAGGTCGACGTCGAGCGCGGGCCCGGACGTCGGCTGCCCCTGCCACCACTGCCTGCCGGTCCCCGCCAGCAGCTCGATCTCCCCGCTCACCGGGTCGAAGGCGCGCAGCGCGTGATGGACGGTGTCGGCGACGACCACCCTGCCGTCGGGGAGCAGCGCGAGCCCCTGCGGCTCCTTGAACTGCCCCTCCCCGCCGATCCGCCGCACGACGCTCTCACCGTCGGGGGCGAGCTCGACCAGCTGGTGGCGGGTGGTGTCGGACACCAGGAGGTTCCCGCTGGGCAGCACGAGCGCCTTGCCGGGGAAACGCAGGTCGGTGGCGACGGGCTCCGGCGGCACGTACGGGCCGTCGCCGCGCCGCAGCGTGCCCTTGGCGCCGTGCTCGGCCTCCAGCTCCTCGACGAGCCGTTCAATGGCGTGGGCGTGACCCTCGCCGGCGTGCTGGGCGACGACATACCCCTCGGGGTCGATCACCACGAGCGTGGGCCAGGCCCGCACGGCGTACTGCTTCCAGGTCGCCAGGTCCGGATCGTCGAGCACGGGGTGTTCCACGCCGTACCGCTCGACGGCGTCGACCACGGCCTGGTGCTCGGCCTCGTGCACGAACTTCGGCGAGTGCACGCCGATGATCACCACGGTGTCGCGGTGCTTCTCCTCCAGCTCGCGCAGTTCGTCGAGGACGTGGAGGCAGTTGATGCAGCAGAACGTCCAGAAGTCGAGGATCACCGTCCGTCCGCGCAGCTCGGCGAGGGTGAGCTCCTTCCCGCCGGTGTTCAGCCAGCCGCCCTTGCCGATCAGCTCGGGGGCACGGACTCGGGCACGTCGTCGGGGCGCGGGCGCGGGGGTGGGCGCCGGGGCGGCATCGTTCATGCTTCCAGCTTGCCATCCCGGTATGAACAGCTCGTGTCGCCGTTCGGCGGGGCTCCGGGACGGGCAGGGGTGTAGCCATGAAATACCTCGTGCGGGACAAGATCTTCGCGATCGGCGACGACTACTGGATCGAGACGGAGGACGGCCGCCAGGCCTTCCTCGCCGACGGCAAGGCGCTGCGGCTGCGCGACACCCTGGAGCTGAAGGACCCCTCGGGGCGGGTGCTGATCACGCTGCGGGAGAAGATGTTCAGCCTGCGGGACGCGATGACCATCGAGCGGGACGACCAGGCCCTGGCGACGGTGCGCCGCAAGCGCCTCTCGCTGCTGCGCAACCACTACCGCGTGAACCTGGTCGAGGGCAGCGAGCTCGACGTCACCGGGAAGATCCTGGACCGCGAGTTCACCGTCGAGTACGAGGGTGAACTGCTGGCCCACGTGTCGCGCAAGTGGTTCCGGGTGCGCGAGACGTACGCGGTGAATGTGGTGCGGGAGGACGCGGATGCGGCGCTGATGATCGCGGTGGTGATCTGTGTGATCCGCATGGACGAGAAGGAACGCGACCACGCGACCTGACCCCCACCCCGCGCAACCCCCCACCCCGGCGCCCTCCAGGGGCCCAGCCCCTGCCACCCCGGCCGCTCTACTGGGGTGCGGCCCGCTGCCACCCCGGCCGCCCTACCGGGGCGCGGCCCCGCTGCCACCCCGGGTGCCCTACCGGGGCGCGGCCCCATTGCCATCCCGGGTGCCCTACAGGGGCGCGGCCCCGCTGCCACCCCGACCGCCCTACCGGGGCGCGGCCCCATTGCCATCCCGGGTGCCCTCCAGGGGCGCGGGGAACTGCGCGACCAGCCCCTACCGACCCGCAGCCGGAATCGCCACCGAGGACCCGGGGCTCCGCCCCGAACCCCACACGCGCCTGAACGGCGCTCGTCCTCAAACGCCGGACAGGCTGAAGACGTCACCCCCGCCCCACACCAAATCGCCCAGCGAGGCAGCATGCCAACCCCGCCCGACACCAACCCCCCAAGGGGCGCGGGGAACTGCGCAACCAGCCCCCACCGGGCCGCGGCCGGAGACGAGACCGCAGACCCGGGGTCCAGACACGCTGAAGACCCCGACCCCGCCCGACACCCAACCCCCAAGGCCCGCGGGGAACTGCGCAACCCAGAGACCCCCCAGCCCCCTACAACCCCGGCACCCTGTCCTTGAGGGCCGGAAAGACCTCCCGCGTCTCGGCGACCCTCGCAGCGTCGAGATCCACGGTCAGAATCTCCTCACCCCGTCCCGCCTCCGCCAGCACCTCGCCCCACGGGTCGACGACGACACTGTGCCCCGCCTGCTCGACCCCCGCATGCGTCCCGCCCGTCCCGCAGGCCAGAACGTACGCCTGGTTCTCGACCGCCCGCGCACGCGCCAGCAGCGTCCAGTGGGCGCGGCGGCGCTCGGGCCAGCCCGCCGAGACGACCAGCGCATCGGCGCCCGCGTCGATCAGGCCGCGGAACAGTTCCGGGAAGCGCAGGTCGTAACAGGTGGCCAGCCCCAGCGTGAGCTCGGGCAGCGGCACCGTGACGAGGCGGTCACCCGCGCCCATCAGCACCGCCTCGCCCTTGTCGAAGCCGAACCGGTGGATCTTGCGGTAGCTGTGCGCGAGCGCCCCGTCGGGCGAGAACACGAGGGAGGTGTTGTAGAGCGCGCCGTCCTCACCCCGCTCCGGAACCGACCCGGCGTGCAGCCAGATCCCGGCGTCCCTGGCCGCCTCGGACATCGCCTGCGCCGTGGCGCCGCGCAGCGTCTCCGCCTCGTCCGCGAAGAGTTCGTAGGCGAACGCGCCCACCGTCCACAGCTCGGGGAGCACGACCAGATCGCTCGCCCGTTGCTCCCGTACCAGTGAACCCACCCGATGGCGACGGGAATTGACGGACTCGTCGGGGTTTACGTCAATCTGGATGAGCGAAGCGCGCACAGTACCACCGTCCTGGCCTTCGAGCCGTCAGCACTATGGGAAACAGCCTACGATCGTCACACGAAAGCACTGCCGGGGTGCTGCCCGGCAGCGTAACTTAGCGACCAAGCCTCCCACGCAGTCCCGCAGTCCAGCCCGCGTACAAAAGAACCGCCGAGGGGTCCCGTGACCGTCCATCCCAGCCTTCAGACCTACGCCGATGCCTGGACCCACTCCATCGAAGCGATATCGGAGCTGGTCCAGCCGCTCGTCGAGGGCGAGTGGAACCGCGCGACACCGTGCCCCAACTGGTCGGTGCGCGACATCGTGTCGCACATCATCGGCATGGAGTGCGAGCAACTGGGCGACCCGAGGCCGATCCACACCCTGCCGCGCGACCTCTTCCACGTACAGACCGAGTTCGCTCGCTACATGGAGATGCAGGTCGATGTGCGCCGGCACCACACGGCGCCGGAGATGACCTCCGAGCTGGAGTACACGATCATCCGCCGGGCGCGTCAGCTGCGCAACGAGAACCGTGACCCCGACACCAAGGTGCGCGCCCCGCTCGGCGCCGAGCAGACCCTGGAACTCGCGCTGCGGATGCGGGCGTTCGACGTGTGGGTGCACGAGCAGGATCTGCGCTGGGCCCTCAACAAGCCGGGCAATCTGGACTCTCCGGGTGCGTACGTGGCCCGCGACATCCTGCTGAGCGCGCTGCCCAAGGTCGTGGCGAAGGGCGCGGGCGCACCGGTCAACTCGGCGGTCGTCTTCGACATCCACGGGCCGCTCGAATTCCTGCGTACGGTACGGATCGACGCGGACGGCCACGGCACCATCGACGGCGCGCCGTCGCTCGGCCCGCTGGCCACCCTCGCCATGGACTGGGAGACGTTCCTGCGGCTCGCGTGCGGCCGGGTCCGTCCGCACGCCGTCGTCGACCGGGTGAAGGCGGAGGGCGACCAGGACCTGGCCGACGCCATCCTCAGGGAGTTCGCGGTCACCCCGTAGGGCGAGGCGCCCCCGCTACACGGGCACATGCACCGCTTCCACCCTGCTCGCCACCAGCCGGTCCCGCTCGCGGCGCTGGGCCCGCGCCCGCAGCCGCAGGATCTGGGCCAGACCCAGCGCCTCCAGGAAGAACACCGAGGAGAACGCCACCCGGTAGTTGTCCCCGGTCGCGTCGAGCAGCACGCCCACCGCGAGCAGTGTCGTCATGGAGGCGATGAAGCCGCCCATGTTGGTGATGCCGGAGGCGGTGCCCTGGCGCTCGGGCGGGTTGGCGGGGCGGGAGAAGTCGAAGCCGATCATCGAGGCGGGCCCGCACGCGCCGAGCACCAGGCACAGCGTGACGAGCAGCCACATCGGCGCGTGCGCCCCGGGACAGGCGATGGTGGCGGCCCACATGAGGGCGGTCGCCCCCACGGTGCCGAGCGCCAGGGGCAGGCGGGCCGCGTGGTGGCGGGCTATGAGCTGGCCGTACACCAGGCCGATCACCATGTTGGAGAGCACCACCAGGGTGAGAAGGCCGCCGGCCGTCCCCCGGTCCAGGCCCTGCGCTTCGACGAGGAACGGCATGCCCCACAGCAGCAGGAACACCATCGCGGGGAACTGGGTGGTGAAGTGCACCCACATCCCCAGCCGGGTCCCCGGCTCGCGCCACGACTCGGCGATCTGACGGCGGACGAACGCCGCGCCGGCGTGGTGGGCGGGCGGCGGCTCGTGGCCCTCGGGGTGGTCACGCAGGAAGAGCAGCAGCAGGACAAGGACGACGACTCCGGCGAGCGAGCTGCCCGCGAAGGTCTGTGTCCAGCCGACGCCGTGCAGGGCGCGGGCGATGACGAGGGTGGACACCAGGTTGCCGGCCATCCCGAACAGCGCGGCGACCTGCCCGATCATCGGGCCGTGCTTGGCGGGGAACCAGCGCGAGCCGAGGCGCAGCACGCTGATGAAGGTCATCGCGTCGCCGCAGCCGAGCAGCGCGCGGGAGGCGAGCGCGGTGGCGTACGAGGGGGAGAGCGCGAAGCCGAGCTGCCCGACGGTGAACAGGACCGTCCCGAGCACCAGGACCTTCTTGGTGCCGAGCCGGTCGACCATGAGGCCGACGGGTATCTGCATCCCCGCGTACACCAGCAACTGGAGTATGGAGAAGGTGGAAAGGGCCGAGGCGTTGACGTGGAAGCGGTCGGCGGCGTCCAGGCCCGCGACACCGAGCGAGGTGCGGAAGATGACGGCGACGAAGTAGACGCCGACGCCTGTGCCCCATACGAACGCGGCCCGGCGCCCGCCCAGTGGCTGCGGGGCCGGCAGTACGGCAGAACTCATCGGTCGTCCCCCCTGACCAGGACCTTGACCCAGCTCAGGTGCTGGCGCACACAGTGCGCGGCGCGCTCGCCGTCGCCGTCCCTGATCGCGGCCAGCATCTCCTCGTGCTCGGCGATGTTCTTGGCGACGCGGTCGGGCTGGGCGTGCATGACGGCGACGCCCATGCGCAGCTGCCGGTCGCGCATCTGGTCGTAGAGGCGGGCCAGGATCTCGTTCCCGGCGTTGCGCACGATCTCGGCGTGGAAGCAGCGGTCGGAGACCGCGAGCGCCGCCAGGTCGCCGGCGGCGGCCTGTGCCTTCTGTTCCGCGAGCAGTTCCTGGAGCCGCACGACGAGACGCGCGGGCGCGGGCACGGCTCTGCGGACCGCGAACTCCTCGACGAGCAGCCGGGTTTCGACCACGTCGGCGGTCTCCTGTGCGGAGACGGCGAGCACGAGGGCGCCCTTCTTCGGATAGAGCTTGATGAGCCCTTCGACTTCGAGCTTGAGCAGCGCCTCGCGCACCGGTGTCCGCGACACCCCTACCGCCTCGGCCAGTTCGCCCTCGGTGAGCAGCGTGCCGCCCTCGTAGCGGCGGTCGAGCACCGCCTGCTTGACGTGCATGTAGACGCGGTCGGCGGCGGGGGGCCGCTTGGTGACGGGGGCGGGGGCGGGGGCGGAAGACATGCGCACAGGATAGATACAACAGGGGTGCATCTGGAACCACCGTCCGGATCGCGGGACGGGGCGGAACAAGGCGGGGCGGGGCGGGGCCGGGTGAGGTGGGGCCGGGGCGGGGCGGGGCGGGGTCGGCTCTGGACAGGGCGCTGCCCCGGACGCGCCAGGCGCCCGGGGCAGCGGGTTCGAGCGATGCGTACGCGGTCAGCGCCGGTTCGCGGCGCGGCGGCGCAGGACCGTGTAGCCCGCCCCGCCCACCAGCACGAGCCCGGCGGCGCCCGCGGCGAGCGCCGGCGTGTCGCTGGACTGCTCCTTGAACTCGGCGCCCGCCGCGACCGCGCCCTTGGGCACGACGGAGGTCTGGCCCGCCGTGTTCACCGACGGCGCGGAGGACGGGACGGACGGCGTCTTGGCGGGCGTGGCGCCGTTCAGCGTGCACCCCTTGGGGAGCTTCGGGAAGTTCTGGATGGCGTACTGGGACCCCGCGCCGCCCTCCACCTTCGACTTGAGCTGCGGGGCGGTGCCGTAGGGGTTGAGGATTTCCGCGTAGATGCCGGCCGACGCGGGCAGCTTGGGGTGCTTGCGGTCGAGCGTGCCCAGCGAGGGGACCGGGGTGCCGGGGCCGTCCTGGAAGGTGACCTTGGGGCCGTTCGGGCTCATGGTCAGCACCGCGGCGGTGCCCGCGCCGATGGAACGGCTCTGGGTGACGGTGCAGCCCTTGGTGGTGACGCCGCTCGCCGCGGGGGCGCCGGGCTTCGTGGTGGGCTTGCTCGCGGGCTTGCCCTGGGGCAGGGCGTACGTCTTGGCGGTGCCGCCGGGAGACGTGATCCTCACACTCGGGGTGGCGCCCGACGCGTTGATCAGCTCCGCCTTGAGGCCGGGCACGTACTCGTGGGCGGTGGACACCGGCTGGTCACGGTTCACGACGGCGATGACCTTCACGGCCCAGACGTCGCCCGGCTTCCAGCCGGGGCCCACGGCGCGCAGCCAGACCTCCGGCCCCTCGGCGCCGTTGCGCAGCACCGCGAGCACACCGTGTGTGGCGTCCTTGTGGACGAGGACCTTCTCGCCGTCGTAACGCGGGTTCGCAGACTGGCTCGCCGCGGGCTTGGGGGCGTCGGCGGCGAAGGCGACGGCCGGGGTGAGGAGGGCTCCGGCGAGTGCGGCGACGGCGATCGCGGCGCGGAGCGGGGTACGGAGCGAGGTACGGGCGTAGGTCGACATGAACGACTCCAGGGCACAGGGCGGCCGGACGGCCGAAGGAGGAAGAAGGAGAGGTCGCATGCCGCCTCCTCTGCCGGGTGGGGCCGTTGAGGCTGGGCGGGGCTGCAAGAACAAACCTAGGGAGCACCTGTGCGAGAAGCGTCCGCTCCCTGTCACGGGAGCGTGACAGACCTCACGTCCGGGCAGCCCCGCCGCCCGTCACACCACTGTCCGCTTCCCTCGCGGCCCTGTCCACCGGGCTCACGCACGGCACCGGTTTCCGGACGCACCGCGGCCCCCGGCGCGTCCGGGGACGCATCGGGGGCCGCGGGCCAACCGCCGCTGGGAACAGCCGTGTCGCAGGAGCGGTCAGCCCTGGGGGCCGGGCCGGTCAGGCACTGCTCAGGCCCAGGTGATGAGGCGCTTGGGGCGCTCCAGGACGGCTGCCACGTCCGCGAGGACCTTCGAGCCGAGCTCGCCGTCGACCAGCCGGTGGTCGAAGGAGAGCGCCAGCGTGGTGACGTGGCGCGGCTTGACCTTGCCCTTGTGGACCCACGGCTGGAGCTTGATCGCCCCGACCGCGAGGATCGCGGCCTCGCCCGGGTTGAGGATCGGAGTCCCGGTGTCCACGCCGAACACGCCGACGTTGGTGATGGTCACCGTGCCGCCCGACATCGCCGCGGGAGACGTCTTGCCCTCGCGGGCCGTCGACACCAACTCGCCGAGCGATGCGGCCAGTTGCGGCAGGGTCTTGGCGTGGGCGTCCTTGATGTTCGGGACGATCAGACCGCGCGGGGTGGCCGCGGCGATGCCCAGGTTCACGTAGTGCTTGAGCACGATCTCCTGGTTCACCTCGTCCCACGCCGCGTTGACGTCCGGGTTGCGCTTGATCGCCACCAGGAGCGCCTTGGCGATCAGGAGCAGCGGGTTGACCCTCAGGCCCGCCATGTCCTTGTCGGCCTTCAGCTCCTCGACCAGCTTCATCGTCCGCGTCACGTCGACGGTCACGAACTCCGTGACGTGCGGCGCCGTGAACGCCGAGCCGACCATGGCCTGCGCGGTCGCCTTGCGGACGCCCTTGACGGGGATCCGCGTCTCGCGGGCGTCCCCGGACTGAACGGCCGGAGCGGGAGCGGGAGTTGTTTCACGTGAAACAGGGGTCGCTTCGGCGGGGGTGGGCGCCGCTGCGGCGTGCACGTCCTCGCGCGTGACGACGCCGTCGGGGCCGGTCGGCACCACGGTGGCGAGGTCGATGCCGAGGTCCTTGGCCAGCTTGCGGACCGGGGGCTTGGCGAGCGGGCGGTCCGGCGCGGGCGCCTGGCCGTTCAGCTCGGTCTGCACGGCACGCAAAGCCTCGGCCGGGGCCTGCTCGGGGACGGAAGCACCCTTGCGCGGGCGGCGCTTGGTGGAGGCCTCGGAGACGCCGTAGCCGACGAGGACGGGCTGGCGGCCCTTGGGCGCCTCCTCCTCGGGGGCTTCGGCGGGCACGGCCGGTGCCTCGGGTGCGGCGTCCTGGGCGGGCGCCGCGGCCGAGGGGTCCTCGGTGCCCGGGGCCACGTCCACGGTGATGATGGACGTGCCCACGTCCACCGTCACGCCCTCCTCGAAGTGCAGGGAGCGCACCACACCGTCGTAGGGGATGGGGAGTTCGACGGCCGCCTTCGCGGTCTCGACCTCGCACACCACCTGGCCGTCGGTGACGGTGTCACCCGGCTGCACGTACCACTTGAGGATTTCCGCCTCGGTGAGTCCTTCGCCGACGTCCGGCATCTTGAACTCGCGGTAGCGGGCTGCGTTCTCAGTCATTGTCGTCACGACCATTCCCTCAGTACGCCAGCGAGCGGTCGACGGCGTCGAGCACCCGGTCGAGACCCGGCAGGTACTCCTCCTCCAGGCGGGCCGGCGGGTACGGGGCGTGGTAGCCGCCGACCCTGAGCACCGGGGCCTCCAGGTGGTAGAAGCAGCGCTCGGTGATCCGGGCGGCGATCTCCGCCCCGGCGCCGTAGAAGACCGGAGCCTCGTGGACGACGACCAGGCGGCGGGTGCGCTCGACCGAGGCCTGGATGGCGTCGAAGTCGATGGGCGACATCGAGCGCAGGTCCAGGACCTCGATCGACTTGCCCTCTTCCTGCGCGGCGGCCGCGGCTTCGAGGCAGACCTTCACCATCGGTCCGTACGCCACCAGCGTCAGGTCCGAACCGGCGCGCGCCGTACGGGCCTTGTGGAGCGGGTCCGGGATGGCCTCCGTGTCGAGCTCGCCCTTGTCCCAGTAGCGCCGCTTCGGCTCGAAGAAGATCACCGGGTCGTCGCACTGGATGGCCTGCTGCATCATCCAGTACGCGTCGGACGCATTGGAGGGGCTGACCACCTTCAGGCCCGCCACGTGCGCGAACAGCGCCTCGGGGGACTCGCTGTGGTGCTCGACCGCGCCGATGCCACCGCCGTAGGGGATGCGCACGACGACCGGCAGCTTGATCTTGCCGAGCGCGCGGGCGTGCATCTTGGCGAGCTGGGTGACGATCTGGTCGTACGCGGGGAAGACGAATCCGTCGAACTGGATCTCCACGACGGGCCGGTAGCCGCGCAGGGCCAGGCCGATCGCGGTGCCGACGATGCCGGACTCGGCGAGCGGGGTGTCGATGACCCGGTCCTCGCCGAAGTCCTTGAACAGCCCGTCGGTGACCCGGAAGACGCCGCCGAGCTTGCCGACGTCCTCACCCATGACCAGGACCTTGGGGTCGGTCTCCATCGCCTTGCGCAGCGACTCGTTGATCGCCTTGGCGATCGGCAGCTTCTGAACGGCCATGGCTAGTTGCCCTCCCCGTCCGAGAACGACGCCTGGTAGGCGGCGAACTGGGCGCGCTCCTCGTCGACCAGCGCGTGGCCGTCGGCGTAGATGTGGTCGAAGATCGCCATCGGCTCGGGGTCGGGCATGGCACGCACCACCTCGCGCACCCGCTTGCCCAGCGTCTCCGACTCGCTCTCCAGCTCCTCGAAGAACGCCGCGTCCGCGTGGCCGGCGTTCTCCAGGTAGGCCCGCAGACGCAGGATCGGGTCCTTGGCCTCCCAGGCCTCGCGCTCCTCGTCGGCCCGGTACTTCGTGGGGTCGTCCGACGTGGTGTGCGCGCCCATCCGGTACGTGAACGCCTCGACCAGGGTGGGTCCTTCACCCCGCCGGGCCCGCTCAAGGGCGGACTTCGTCACGGCGAGGCAGGCCAGCACGTCGTTGCCGTCGACCCGTACGCCGGGGAAGCCGAAGCCCTGGGCGCGCTGGTAGAGCGGCACGCGCATCTGCTTCTCGGTGGGCTCGGAGATCGCCCACTGGTTGTTCTGGCAGAAGAACACGACCGGGGCGTTGTAGACGGCGGAGAAGGTGAAGGCCTCCGCGACATCGCCCTGGCTGGAGGCACCGTCGCCGAAGTAGGCGACCACGGCGCTGTCCGCGCCGTCCTTGGCCACGCCCATCGCGTACCCCGTCGCGTGCAGCGCCTGCGAGCCGATCACGATCGTGTACAGATGGAAATTGTTGGTGTTCGGGTCCCAGCCGCCGTGGTTGACGCCACGGAACATTCCGAGCAGGTTGGTCGGATCGACGCCACGGCACCAGGCGACGCCGTGCTCGCGGTAGGTCGGGAAGACGTAGTCGTCGTCCCGCAGCGCACGCCCGGAGCCGATCTGAGCGGCCTCCTGGCCGAGCAGCGAGGCCCACAGGCCGAGCTCGCCCTGCCGCTGGAGCGCGGTGGCCTCGGCGTCGAAGCGCCGGGTCAGCACCATGTCGCGGTAGAGACCGCGCAGTTCCCCGGCGCTCAGGTCGATGTCGTAATCAGGGTGCTCGACCCGCTCGCCCTCGGGCGTCAGCAGCTGTACGAGCTCGGGTTCGGCGGCCTTCTTCGCGCCGGCGCCGGCGGTGCGCTTGCTGCTGCGGCGCGGTTTGCGCGCGGCAGTGCTCTCCACGGTCACGTGCGTGCTCCTCCGTCTGTCCGGCTCCCGGGTTCGCCGGTGAGCCTGGGGGTCCCCCCGGCTCGTCCGGAGCTTGGGGGAGGCTCGCCTGTCCGTCTCAAGTGCACGGGGTGTGTGCGCTCGGCCGGGGATCAGGCGTGACAGGTGCCCCGGCGAGCGCCCTGCCAAAGGCACGTTACCCAGTGCTGCGCATTACTGCGAAACCCCACTTGACCTGCGATTTTGCTTGGATTTCCAAGTAAATCGAGAAACTGGGGAACAGTCGCTGGTCACAGCCTTGCAGGCCGCCGGAACAACGGCACGTTATCCCGGTCACGGACGTTCGGGAAGGGGTCACTTATGGCACTCTTCGGCGTGCTTCGGATGAATGTGTGAGACTGATTCCGTGCGCGAAACAGGCAAAATCACCGTATTCCTGCTCGACGACCATGAGGTGGTCCGTCGCGGCGTCCACGAAATGCTCTCGGTCGAGGACGACATCGAAGTGGTGGGCGAGGCCGGCACCGCGGCGGACGCCCTCGTCAGGATCCCGGCCACCCGTCCCGACGTCGCCGTCCTGGACGTACGGCTCCCGGACGGCAGCGGCGTCGAGGTCTGCCGCGAGATCCGTTCGGGGAACGAGGACATCAAATGCCTGATGCTCACCTCGTTCGCGGACGACGAGGCGCTTTTCGACGCAATCATGGCCGGGGCCTCGGGATATGTCCTCAAGGCGATTCGCGGCAGTGAGCTGCTGACCGCCGTGCGCGATGTCGCGGCCGGCAAGTCCCTGCTCGACCCGGTGGCCACGGCCCGCGTCCTTGAGCGACTGCGCGACGGCGGCAAGAGCAAGGGTGACGACCGCCTGGCCGGCCTCACCGACCAGGAGCGCAAGATCCTCGACCTGATCGGCGAGGGACTGACCAACCGCGTGATCGGCGAACGTCTGCATCTCGCGGAGAAGACGATCAAGAACTACGTCTCGTCGCTGCTCTCCAAACTGGGCATGGAGCGCCGCTCCCAGGCCGCCGCGTACGTGGCCCGGATCCAGGCGGAGAAGCAGCACTGAAAGCGCCCGGCCCGCGAGGGTCCGGGCCCCTGCTCCGCGAGCGCCCGGCGTAGGCCCCGAAGAGCATTCGGGACCTACGGCCCCGGCGTCACGGGGCTCCCAGCTCTTCCACCTACCGCCGCGGAACGCAAAAGTAGGGGGCATGTCCTCCGAGGAAGCCCGCGCCATCGACCTGCTCGGCCGTGTTCCGTACGGCCGCGTGGCCACGATCATGCGTGCCCTGCCGTTCGTCGCCCCGGCCCGCCACATCGTGGTCGACGGCCGGGTCCTGCTGCGCCTGCACTCGGGCCTCGGCTACCACCACGCCTGCCTGGGCAGCGTGATCGCCTATGGCGCGGACAACTGCGGCTCGGGCGCGGACCAGGTGTGGTCGGTGCAGTTCACCGGCACCGCCGAGCCCTTCGAGCCGACCGCCGAGGAGCTGGCGCTCTTCGGCGCCGCGCCCCGGGAAGTGGACGGTGAGCCCTTCGACCCGGTGTACATGCGCATCGAACCCCAGTTCGTCACGGTTCATTCGCTGGACTACTCCACAGAGCGCCAATCCACAGAGCGCCAACTCAAACACGTTGCGTGATCTAACATCTGTCGGGTGCCGCGCTCATCTGCAACTCCACCCGTGAGCGCCCTGCTGCGCCGCTACGAAGCCCCCGGTGAACCGCTTTCCTGCGAACGGGTGGCCCAGGGCCTGCTGAACCGCGGCTACCGCCTCGCCACCACCCGCGGCGACTACTTCCTCAAGCACCACCTGGACGGCGACCACGAGGCCATCGCCCGCCAGCACCGGGCCACCGAACGCCTCCAGACCCTCGGCGTCCCCGTCGCCCCGCCCGTACCCGACGCCCACGGCGACACCGTCGCGGTGATCGGCGGCCACTGCTACGCCCTGCACCCCTGGGTGCACGGCCGCCACCGCGACGGCGCCCAGCTCTGCACCGTGGAGTCCCGCCGGCTCGGCGCGCTGCTCGGACTCGTGCACACCAGCCTGGCCCAGGTCATGGAGCCCGACGTGGCGCAGGGCGAGCACCACAGCGCCGACCCCGCGGACAGCCTCGCGCTCATCGACGACCTGGTGGCGCGGGCCCGCAGGCACCGGCCCCGGGACAGCTTCGACGAACTCGCCGAACACCGGCTCCTGGAGCGGCGGGTGCTGCTCGGTGAGCACGCCCACCGGCGCCCCGCGCCCCCCGCCACCGGAGCCTGGGTGCACGGCGACTTCCACCCGCTGAACCTGCTGTACCGCGGCGAGGGCCGCTCGGCCGAGCCCGCCGCGATCGTCGACTGGGACCGGCTCGGTGTGCAGCCACGCGCCGAGGAGGCGGTACGGGCCGCCGCGATCTTCTTCGTGCGCCCCTCCGGCGAGCTGGAACTGGCCAAGGTACGGGCCTACGCGCGGGCCTACCGGCGGGCCACCGGAGCCGACGCCGAGGAACTGGCCGCCGCCGTGCACCGGGTGTGGTGGGAGCGGCTGAACGACTTCTGGATCCTGCGCTGGCGCTACCAGCTGCACGACAGCAGGGCCGACCCGCAGTTTCCTGCGGCATCGGCCCTGGCGGTCTGGTGGACCCGCGAGTACGAGGCGGTGTGCGAGGCCTTCGCGGGGTGAGGGTCAGTCTTACGGGGTCGGCTTGGTGCCGCCGGTGTTTCCGGTGGTGGTGCCCGTGTTCCCGGCGGTGGTGCCACGCGTGGTCCCGGTGTTCCCGGACGACGTGCCCGTGTTGCCACTGGACGTGCCCGTATTGCCGGAGCTGGTGCCCTCGGTGGTCCCGGTGTTCCCGGACGTCGTACCCGTGTTGCCACTGGACGTGCCCGTGTTCCCGGAGCTGGTGCCCTCGTTCCCGGAAGTGGTGCCCTCGGTGTCCGTGCCCTCGTTCGTCCCCGACGTCGTGCCCTGGTCGGTGCCCGGCGAGTGCGACGACTGGGACTTGCTCGGGGACGGCGACGCGGAACGCGAGCGGTGACGCGAGGGCGACTCGCCGTTGCCGTTCGTGCTGCTGCTGTACGACTGGCCCTGGCTGGTGCCCGGGGTGTCCGGGGTCTGCGGGTTGTCCGATGCGGGAGCCGACTGCGAAGTCTTCGGGGAGTTCGAGGTCGTTCCCCCGCCGCCGCCCGAGCCTCCGCCCGAGCTCTGCGTCGCCTTCAGCGCGAAGGCCACACCCGCGGCGATCGCGACAATGGCGAGCACCACGAAGAGCACCATCCTGCCCGAGCTGCTGCTCCGCTTCGGAGCGCCGTGACCGTACCCGTCGTACCCGCCGTCGTCCGGGTTGGACGGCGGCAGGAGCGGGCCGCCGAACTGCGAGGTGTCCCCGTGCACGGGGTGGCCCATGGCCGCGGTGGCACCGGCACTGCCCATCGCCGGGGTGCGGGGGCCCTCGTGCATCAACGCGACCGGGCCGGTGTTCCAGGTGCCGGTGTGGCCGCCCTGCGCCTGAAGCATCTGGAGCCCGTACTGGACCAGGCCGCGCATCTCCTCGGCGGACTGGAACCGGTCGTCCGGGTCCTTGGCCAGAGAACGCATGACGAGGCCGTCGAGCTCGGGCGGCGCGACATGAGCCACCTGGGACGGCGGTACCGGCATGTCCTGGACGTGCTGGTAGACCACCGACAACGGTGTCTCGCCGATGAACGGGGGCCGCTGCGCGAGGAGTTCGTACAGCAGACAGCCGGTCGCGTACAGGTCGGAGCGATGGTCGACGGCCTTGCCGAGCGCCTGCTCCGGCGAGAGGTACTGCGGGGTGCCCATGACCATGCCGGTCTGCGTCATCGTCGACTGGGCGCCGTGCAGGGCGCGCGCGATGCCGAAGTCCATCACCTTGACCGCGCCGGTGTCGGTGATGATCACGTTGGCGGGCTTGATGTCACGGTGCACGATGCCGTGCTGATGCGAGTACGCCAGCGCCTCCAGCACCCCCGCGACGATGATCAGCGCCTGCTCCGGCGGCGGCGCGTCCGCGTCGACCAGGAGCTCACGGATGGTGCGCCCCTCGACGAGCTCCATCACGATGTACGGGACGATCTGGCCGCCCACGACGTCCTCACCGGAGTCGTACACCGCCACCACCGCGTGGTGGTTGAGGCCGGCCACCGACTGCGCCTCACGCGTGAAGCGCGCCTTGGACACCGGGTCCTCGGCGAGATCGGCCCGGAGCAGCTTCACCGCGACGGTGCGGCCGAGGCGCACATCCTCGGCGGCGAACACCTCCGCCATGCCGCCGCGACCCAGCCGGTGGGTGAGGCGGTAACGGCCGTCGCCGACGAGACCGCCGACCCACGACTCGTGTTCCTGCCCATCGGCCATCCCGGCGCCGTTTCCGTCGGGTTCGGGTGCCATCAGTCCTCGCCGTCGTATCTGGCCGCGTCCGCGGTCTTCCTGAGGGTCTTCCGTCGTACTCATCCGCTGGTTGTGCAGTAGTGCACGCTACAGCGTTGGCGCGTGACCCCGGTCCGGGATGGACCGGCCATCCAATCGGTTCCGCGTGTACCCATGCACATCTCGTACGCTTTCCATGCCATTCCTGTAACGCTTGCGCGTTTCTTGCCGCGCGTACGGTCACGGAACGGGCACTCAGCTTGACGTGAACCACCCCTCGGGCAGACTTGGCCTGAAAAATCGAGGATCATCACTGGCCACCGCGCCAAGGGGGATGCACAGTCATGAGCCAGGACGGCGCACACGGCCGCTATGCGGGCGGTTCCATCGCGGGCGGGCGCTACCAGCTCCGCGACCTCCTCGGCGAGGGCGGAATGGCGTCGGTGTACCTCGCGTACGACTCCGCCCTGGACCGCCACGTCGCCATCAAGACCCTGCACACCGAACTCGGCCGGGAACAGTCGTTCCGCGAGCGGTTCCGCCGCGAGGCACAGGCGGTCGCCAAGCTCCAGCACACCAACATCGTCTCCGTTTTCGACACCGGCGAGGACACGGTGGTGTTCAGCGGCTCCGGCGCCGGTGGCGACGGCGTGATGCCGTACATCGTCATGGAGTACGTGGAGGGCGAACCGCTCAGCTCGACGCTCCAGCGCGACATCCAGCAGTACGGCGCGATGCCCGCCGACAAGGCCCTCAAGGTGACCGCCGACGTGCTGGCCGCCCTTGAGGTCAGCCACGAGATGGGCCTGGTCCACCGGGACATCAAGCCCGGCAACGTCATGATGACCAAGCGCGGCATCGTGAAGGTGATGGACTTCGGCATCGCCCGCGCCATGCAGTCCGGCGTCACCTCCATGACGCAGACCGGCATGGTCGTCGGCACCCCCCAGTACCTCTCGCCCGAGCAGGCGCTGGGCCGCGGCGTGGATGCCCGCTCCGACCTGTACTCGGTCGGCATCATGCTCTTCCAGCTGCTCACCGGGCGCATCCCCTTCGACGCGGACTCGCCGCTGGCGATCGCGTACGCACACGTCCAGGAGGAGCCGGTCGCGCCCTCCTCGGTCAACCGGTCGATCACGCCGGCCATGGACGCGCTGGTCGCCCGCGCGCTGAAGAAGAACCCGAACGAGCGCTTTCCCAGCGCCCAGGCCATGCATGACGAAATCCTCCGCATCGCCTCGTCGGGCCACATGGGAGCCGCCCCCGTCATCACCGGCGGCGGTCCCCTCTCCAGCGGCGCGAACGTCGGCGCGACGGTCTTCCCGCCGCTCGACTCGCAGGCCGCGCCCGGCCTCCAGGGCAACGTGCAGACGCCGTACCAGACGGGCCCCTACGGCCCGCCCACCCCGGCGCCGACGCAGCAGCCCCAGCCGTCCTACGGGTATCCGCAGCAGCCCGCCCCGATGGCGTCCCACACGCCGCCGCCGTACTCGATGTCCCCGTCCCCGACCCCGTCGCCCGCCTCAGGCGGCGGCAAGCGCAACACCGGCGTGATCGTGGGCGCCGTGGCGGTGGCCCTGCTGGCGGTCGGCGGTCTCGTCACGGCGCTTGCGCTGAACAACGGCGACTCGGGCGACGGCGGAGGCGACGCCAAGGCCAGCAGCTCGGCGGCCGCCGGGCACAAGGGCCCCGAGCGTGAGCGCACCATGGACACCGACAAGTGCACGTCGCCCCAGACCTCCACGCTCGACCCGGGCAAGGTCCAGGCGCCCGACTTCTCGTACAAGGACATCCTGTCGGTGAAGTCCTGCATCCAGGCCGCGGGCTGGAAGGTCAACACCGAGACCGTGGACAACGGCCAGTGGGGCCAGGACGTGGTGGTCACTCAGTTCCCGGCCGCCGGCGTGGACGTGGACAAGAAGAACGCGCAGTTCACGATCCAGATCTCGTCGGGCAACCCGCCCGGGCAGTAACCACGCCCCGCTCCTCCACCCGAAGGCCCGTCGCCCCTGCCGCCGGGCCTTCGGGCGTATGGGGGCACGGCGCGTGCCGGGCCGCCCCGCGTGCCGACGGCCGGTGCCGCTTCCGAAGGGAACCCCGCCTCCCGGCGGCCGTCCCATTCGGCGCACTCGGGACGGCTTTCGGGATGCCGCACAACTCGCCCCGTGTGACGCTGATTCGGCCACCCCAGGCGATCTCGCGCACCGTACGGGAAGGGGCCTCTGCCATGGCTCCAGGGATCCGGTCGCTCACCGCGGCCGTTTCACTGACGGGGGCTCTGCTCCTGACGCCCCTGCCCTACGCGGCTGCCGTCGGCGACCCGCCCTCCGGCCCGTCCGTGTCTCCCTCGACCACGGCCGGGCCCTCGCTCTCACCCTCTTCCTCTTCCTCTTCCTCGCCCTCAGCCTCTTCCTCGTCCTCGCCCGACCCTTCCGGTACTCCCTCGTCCCGGGTCTCCTCCGAGGAGCAGCACCTGGCGGGCAGCAGGGCGGGCGTGGGCCGGACGCGGCCCGGCCGGGTCGATGCCCAGTACCCCTCCGTGCCGGACGCTCCCGACGAAATCGCCTCGGCCCTGAACGAGGCACAACCGCGGCCCGCCGAGCGGACCCCCGCCCCCGAGCCCTCGCAGCCGGGGTCGCCGCAGGCGTCCATCCCCACGGCGCCCCAGCCGCCGGCCCGGCACCGCCAGTCGCCCCGGGCCCTCTCCACCGAATCCGATCTCCGCTTCCATGTCCTCTCGCTGGGAGCGGGCCTGACTCTGACGGGCCTCGGTCTCGGATTTCTGGGGCTGCGGCTCCGACGACTCTGAACGAGGCGCGGCACGGTCGGCGGTGTTTCACGTGAAACACCGCGCCGTGGGCCGGAATCACCGCCCGCCGGGCGGTGGATCACCCCTTCCCGGGGGCACAACGTGATGTGAGGCACGTGTGCGAGAGAATGGGCGGCATGGAGATGCCGAGGAACGATAAGTCGCCGGACAGCCCCCACATCCTGGTCGTAGGCCAGGACGGGATGGCCATCGGCGGTGGAGACGACGAGTCCCGCGAGGTCCCGGTGACGGAAATGGTCGAACAGCCGGCGAAGGTCATGCGGATCGGCAGCATGATCAAGCAGCTCCTTGAGGAAGTCCGCGCGGCTCCTCTCGACGAGGCGAGCCGCGTACGCCTGAAGGACATTCACGCCTCGTCCGTGAAGGAACTGGAAGACGGCCTCGCGCCGGAGCTGGTCGAAGAGCTGGAGCGGCTCTCCCTCCCGTTCACGGAGGAGGCGATCCCTTCCGAGGCCGAACTGCGCATCGCGCAGGCCCAGTTGGTGGGCTGGCTCGAAGGTCTCTTCCACGGGATCCAGACGGCGCTGTTCGCCCAGCAGATGGCGGCCCGCGCCCAGCTGGAGCAGATGCGCCGTGCGCTGCCGCCCGGGGTGTCGCACGACGAGGACGACGAGGACGGCCCGCACACGGGCGCCCGCTCGGGCCCGTACCTGTAACCCGTCCGCGGCGTCGGATCTACGGGAGGGGGGCGCTTGTGGCGCCCCCCTCCCGGCGGATTCACGCGGACACCCGGACGTCAGGCGGTCACGTCACGCCCACGGGTCGTCGGATGCGTCCCTCACCCGGCCGCGAGCAGGACCTTCCCGATGTGCTGGGAGGCTTCGAGCACCCGGTGGCCCTCGGCCGCGTCCGCCAGCGGCAGCGTCCGGTCCACCACGGGCCGCACCCCGCCGCCGGCGATCAGCGGCCACACGTGCTCACGCACGGCCGCCACGATCGCCGCCTTCTCCGCCGCGGGCCGCCCGCGCAGCGAGGTCGCGGTGACCGCGGCCCGCTTGGTGAGCAGCGCGCCCAGGTTCAGCTCGCCCTTGGCGCCGCCCTGGAGACCGATCACCGCGAGCCGCCCGTTGACGGCGAGCGCCCGTACGTTCCGCTCCAGGTACTTGGCGCCCATGATGTCGAGGATGACATCGGCGCCGATACCGTCGGTCGCCTTCAACACCTCGTCCACGAAGTCCTGTTCGCGGTAGTCGATGAGGATGTCCGCGCCCAGTTCGGCGCAGCGCGCCAGTTTGCCGGAGCCTCCGGCGGTGACCGCGACCTTGGCACCGATCGCCTTGCCCAGCTGGATCGCCATGGTGCCGATACCGCTGGCCCCGCCGTGCACCAGAAGCGTCTCGCCGGGCCGCAGGTGGGACACCATGAACACGTTCGACCAGACGGTGCAGACGACCTCGGGCAGGGCCGCCGCCTCGGTCAGTCCCACGCCCTCGGGCACGGGCAGCAGCTGCCCGGCCGGCACGGCCACCTTTTCGGCATAGCCGCCGCCGCTCAGCAGCGCGCACACCTCGTCGCCGACTTTCCACCCGGACACCCCGGGCCCCAGCGCGGAGATCCGCCCGGAACACTCAAGGCCGGGATACGGGGACGCCCCGGGCGGCGGGTTGTAGAAGCCCTGCCGCTGGAGCACATCGGCACGGTTGACGGCGGCCGCGGCCACCTCGACGAGGACTTCGCCCTCGCCCGGTACGGGATCGGGGACCTCGGCCCAGACCAGCGCCTCGGGACCGCCCGGCTCAGGAATCGTGATCGCATGCATGCGGTCGACGCTACTCCGGCTCGCCCCCCAAGGGCGTGCCACCGGCTCGTACGATCGTGATGAGCCGGTCCGTCAGCTGGAGCGGGCTCGCCCTGGGGTCGTCGTACGCCAGCAGTCGGTGCCCGCGCAGCACGCTCACCACCAAGTCCTTGGTTTCCCGGACCCCGCGCCCCACCTCGTCCTTGCGCACGGGCCGCTCCACCATGTCCAGCCCGCTGCCCTGCTGGATCAGGTCCTCCATCACGGTGCCGGCGCTCGGACTGAGCACGGAAAGACCGAGCAGCCGGCCGGCCGCGCTGGCGCTGGTGATGACGGCGTCGGCGCCGGACTGGCGCAGCAGCGGCGCGTTCTCCTCCTCGCGCACCGCGGCGACGATCTTGGCGCCCCGGTTGAGCTGGCGGGCCGTCAGCGTGACCAGGACCGCGGTGTCGTCGCGCTGGGTGGCGATGACGACCTGGCGTGCCTTGTGCAGCTCGGCGCGCACCAGCACGTCGCTGCGGGTGGCATCGCCGATGACTCCGACGAATCCCTCCGCGTTGGCGGCTTCGATCACTTTGGCGCTGGGGTCGACGACCACGACCTGGTCCTTCTTCAGGCCTCTCGCGCACAGGGTCTGGATCGCAGAACGGCCCTTCGTCCCGAAACCGACGACGACGGTGTGCTCTCGCAATTGCGCCTTCCAGCGGTTGAGCCGCCACTCTTCCCGCGTCCGTTCGGTGAGGACTTCGAGGGTGGTGCCGACCAGGATGATCAGGAACAGCACGCGCAGCGGTGTCACGAGCAGGATGTTCGTGAGCCGCGCGGTGTCGCTGTAGGGGACGATGTCGCCGTAGCCCGTCGTGGAGAGGGTGACGGTGGCGTAGTAGACGGCGTCGAGGAAGTCGACCTTGCCATTGGCGTTGTCGTGATAGCCGTCGCGGTCCATCCAGACGATGAGGGTCGTCAGTATCAGCACGGCGAGTGCCATGAGGATGCGTTTGGCGACCTGCCGAAGGGGCCGGTCCACCACCCGGCGGGGGAGTTGCACCCGCCGGGTGATCAGGTTCTCGCCCGCCTGGCGTGCCATCGCGTCATGGCCGGGCAGTTTCACGTGAAACTCCCTTGTCGGCAACGGGAGTTGACGGGCGTTGCGACATGTTTCACGTGGAACATCCCCTGCCGCCAGGCGCGGTGTCGGCGCCGCGATGAGGTTTCACGTGAAACACCCGCCGCCCGATCCCGCCTGCGCCCACGGAAGGTCGAGGATTTCGACTTCCTGACCCGCCCGTGCCCCGCCCGGCGGCACCACCGCGAGCCCGTCGGCGGCGGCGATTCCGCGCAGCATCGCCGGGCCGTTGTAGTGCAACGGCACGACCCGTTCCGCACGGTGCACGACCGGGACGAGGCGGGTGTCGTGCGGATGGCCCTGCACCTCGTTGCGCAGCGGCGCGGTATAGCTCACCGGGCGTGCCCGCCGGGCCAGTTCACGCAACAGCGGCTCCGCCAGGGTGAGCAGTCCTGAGACCGCGGCCAGCGGATTGCCGGGCAGTCCGACCAGGTGTTTGCCCACTCCGATCTGCGCCAGCAGCATGGGGTGGCCGGGCCGCACGGCGACGCCGTCGACCAGGAGCTCGGCCCCGGCCTTGTGCAGCACGGGGTGGACGTGGTCGACGGGTCCGGCCGCGGTGCCCCCGGTGGTGATCACGAGGTCGGCCGCGGAGCCGGTGACGGCGGCGAGCAGCGCGCCCGCGTCGTCCTTCAGCCGACGGGTTCCGAGCACGTCGGCGCCGATCGCCTTCAGCCAGACGCCGAGCATCGGGCCCAGCGCGTCGCGGATCAGCCCGTCGTGCGGGCGACCCTGCGTGAGCAGTTCGTCGCCCAGGACCAGCACCTCGACGCGCGGTCTCGGCACGGTGCCGAGCTCGTCATATCCGGCTGCCGCGGCCAGGCCGAGCACGGCCGGGGTCACGAGCGCGGTGGCGGGCAGCAGCACATCGCCCGAGCGGCACTCCTGGCCGCGCGGGCGGATGTCCTGGCCGTGCAGCACCACGCGATCGGCCTGGAGCAGGGTGCGGGCCGCGTCGCTGCGGGCGTGTTCGCTGCGGATCACCGCGGTGGCGCCGGACGGGATGCGGGCACCGGTGGCAATGCGCACGGCCTCGCCGTCGCCGAGCGGGGCCGGTGCCGCGTGCCCGGCGAGGATGCCGCCGTCCTGCACCGCCCAGGGACCGGGTCCTGCGACCGCCCAGCCGTCCATGGCGGAGGTGTCGAAGGAGGGCAGGTCGGTGAGCGCGGTGAGCGGTTCGGTGAGGATTTCACCCAGGGCCCGCTCCAGCGGCACCCGGTGGGCACGGGGCGGCGCGGACCGGCCGGCCCGAGCGGCCACGGCCCGGGCGTCGTCCCAGGCGGAGGCGCGGTGGCGCGGCGTCTTGTGGGCGCCGGACGCGGGGAGCTCCGTGGAGGGCCGGTTCGCGACCACGGTCTCTCGCTGCGGGATGGCCGGGCCGGTTTCCCGCAGCAGGGCGAGGGCTTCGTCGGATCCGTCGTCCGCCGCCGGGGTCTTGGCGGTCATCCCGCGTCGTTCTTCGGACCGTCGGAGGCTTCGGCCTCGGCCGCCCAGCGGTTGGCGAGGGCGGCCGCCCGGCGGGCCGCGTCCACGACGTCGTTGCCCTCGCCGCCCGCTTTCGCCGCCGCGTAGCCGACCAGGAACGTGGTGAGGGGGGCGGCGGGCCGGGCCACGCCGTGCGCGGCGTCCCTGGCCAGGTCGAGCAGGACGCCGGTGTCGACGTCCAGTTCGATGCCGAGTTCGTTCTTGACTGCGGTGATCCATTCGTCCAGCACGTCCCCATGGTCCCTGATCCGGGCCCGCGCCGCTGCGAGGTCTTCCCAGGTGTCGCAGTCGAACGAGGCCAGCGGATCCGCCGTGACGCGGGTGAGGTCGAGTCTGCGGGTGAGCAGCCGCAGCGGGAGACCGGCGAGCGAGCCGTGTTCGGCGGCGAGCAGGGCGAGCTCGCGGCGCAGCGGTTCCGCCCGGTAGACGGCGACCAGCGGCTGGTCGCGGCCGTCGGTGTCGGCGCAGAGCGCGCCCTCGCGGCCGGTGCTGCGCAGCGCGTCGAGAAGGGCTGCGACGGTGGGCGCGGCCAGGAAGGGCAGGTCGGCCGAGAGCACGAGCACGGACTTGGCCGACGTGTGCCGTACCCCGGCGTCGAGAGCGGCCACCGGCCCTCCGCCTGCCGGTTCCTCCCGGGCCCAGGTCACCGGTCGCGCGGTGGTCCGCCTGCCCCCCACCACGACGGTGGTCGCGGCGCCGGCGCAGGCGGTGAGCACCCGGTCGAGCAGGGAACGGCCGCCCACGCTGAGCCCGGGTTTGTCGGCGCCGCCGAGCCGCTTGGCGGCGCCCCCGGCGAGCACCACGGCGTCGTACGCGGCCGCGTCGTCGTGCGCCGTGTGCGCGGCGAACCGCGCGGTCTCGATGGCGTCCCGCCCGGTTGCGATGTCCTGCTCGGGAGCTGCGGCGTCCTGCTCGGGGGCTGCCGCGGCGTTGTGCGGGGTGGCGGCGGCGTCATACGCGGTCATCTCCCGAGTATGGGCCGCCGCCCGATCACCGCCACCACCGCTACCACCGGGGCCACCGCGACCACCGCGACCACCGCGACCACCGCGACCACCGCGATCACCGCGATCACCGCGAACGTCCCGGGTCGGCGGGAACGTTTGTCACAGGGTGCGCAGCAGCACCACCGGGTGCTCCACACAGTCCGCGACGTACCGCAGGAAGCCGCCCGCCGTACCGCCGTCGCAGACCCGGTGGTCGAAGGTGAGGGAGAGCTGCACGACCTGGCGTACGGCGAGTTCTCCTTCGTGCACCCACGGCTTGGGAATGATCCGGCCGACGCCCAGCATGGCGGCCTCGGGGTGGTTGATGATCGGCGTGGAGCCGTCGACGCCGAAAACCCCGTAATTGTTGAGGGTGAAGGTGCCGCCGGTCAGCTCGCCCGGAGTCAGCGTGCCCGTGCGGGCCGCCTCGGTGAGCCGGACCAGCTCGGCGCCGATGGATTCGACGTCGCGGGCGTGGGCGTCACGCACGACGGGGACGACCAGGCCGCGCTCGGTCTGGGCGGCGAAGCCCAGGTGCACCTCGGGCAGCCGCACGATCTCACGGGCCGCCAGGTCGACCGTCGAGTTGAGCTCGGGGAACCGGGCGAGCGCCGCCGTGCAGATCCGGGCGAGCAGCGCGAGGACGGACACCTTGGGGCCGCCTGCCGCATTCATGGCGGTGCGCGCCGCCATCAGTTCGGTGGCGTCGGCGTCCACCCAGCAGGTCGCGTCGGGAATTTCGGTCCGGCTGCGGCTGAGCTTGTCGGCGACCGCGCCGCGGATGCCGCGCAGCGCGATCCGCTCGCCGCCGGCCGTGCGGGAGGCGGTGCTCGACGCGGCGCCCGTGGCGGCCACGGGTGCGGGCGGGACCGGGGCGGGGGAGGCCGGCGCGGGGGAGGCCGGGGCCTTCATCGCCGTCTCCACGTCGGCGCGCAGAATCAGCCCGTCGGGCCCGGACCCGCTCAACTCCCGCAGGTCGAGCCCGTGTTCGCGGGCAAGCCTGCGTACGAGGGGTGAAATGACCGGCACGGGCCCCGTCGCCACGGCCGGGGCGGAGGGTTTCGCCGGGGTGGTGACCGCCGTCGCGGGAGCCGGGGCGCCGACGGGCGCCGCGAGCGACACGGCGGGCCTGATCCGGCCGCGGCGGCGGGCGGTGGCCGCCCCCGTCCCGTAGCCGACCAGGACGTTGCCCGAGTGCTCGGAGGATGCGGCTTCCTCGGCCGCCTCATGCTCCTGCGGAGCGCCGACCGCCACGGTCAGCAGGGGCGCGCCGACGGGCAGTTCGGTGCCTTCCTCGCCGAAGCGCGCGGTGACCACTCCCCCATAGGGGCAGGGCACCTCGACCATCGCCTTGGCCGTCTCCACCTCGACAACCGGCTGGTCCACGGCCACCACGTCGCCGACCGAGACGAGCCAGCGCACGATCTCCGCCTCGGTCAGCCCCTCACCGAGGTCGGGCAGCTTGAACTCCAGGACCTTCGGCATCAGCGCCCCGCCTCCCACTGGAGCCGCGCCACCGCGTCGAGCACCCGGTCCACGCCCGGCAGATGGTGCTTCTCCAGCATGGGCGGCGGATAGGGAATGTCGAACCCGGCGACCCGCAGCACGGGCGCCTCCAGGTGGTGGAAGCAGCGCTCGGAGATCCGGGCCGCGATCTCGCCGCCGGGGCCGCCGAAGCCGGCCGACTCGTGGACCACGACGGCCCGCCCGGTGCGGCGCACCGACGCGCACACCGTCTCGTCGTCGAACGGCACCAGCGAGCGCAGGTCGACGACTTCGAGGTCCCAGCCCTCCTCGCGGGCCGCCTCGGCCGCCTCAAGACACACCGGCACGGACGGGCCGTATGTGATGAGCGTGGCGCTGGTACCGGTGCGGCGCACGACGGCCTTGCCGATGGGCTCGACCGGCGTCGGGTCCTCGGGCGACCAGTCGGACTTCGACCAGTACAGCCGTTTGGGCTCAAGGAAGACCACCGGGTCGTCGGACGCGATGGCGGCCCTGAGCATCCCGTAGGCGTCCTCCACGGTGGCGGGGGTGACGACCTGGAGACCGGGCGTCGCCATGTAGTAGGCCTCGCTGGAGTCGCTGTGGTGCTCGACACCGCCGATGCCGCCGCCGTAGGGCACCCGCACCACGAGGGGCATGGCCATTGCGCCGCGGGTGCGGTTGCGCATCTTGGCAACATGGCTGATCAACTGCTCGAACGCCGGATAGGCGAAGGCGTCGAACTGCATCTCGACGACCGGCCGCAGCCCGTACATCGCCATGCCGACGGCCGTGCCGAGGATCCCGGCCTCGGCGAGCGGGGTGTCGGTGCAGCGGTCCTCGCCGAACTCCTTGGCGAGCCCGTCGGTCACCCGGAAGACCCCGCCCAGGGTGCCGACGTCCTCGCCGAGGACGTGCACGGTGGGGTCCGCGGCCATGGCGTCGCGCATGGCGCGCTGGAGCGCCTGCGCCATGGTGGCGGGCTTCTTGGCGGTGGTGGCGGTGGGGGTGGCGGTGGCCATCAGCGGGCCTCGGCTTCCAGCTCGGCGCGCAACTGGGCCGCCTGCTCGCGCAGTTGCCCGTTCTGCTCGGCGTACACCTGGGTGAACAGGTCCATGGGGTCGAGGACCGGGTCGGCGTTCATCTGCTCGCGCAGCGCCGCCGCCATGGCCTCGGCGCCCTCGGCGGCGGCACGTATGCCGTCCTCGTCGAGGATCCCCCGGGCGGTCAACTCGTCCTCCAGGATCCGGATCGGATCGTGCTCGCGCCAGGCCTCGACCTCGGCGGAGCCCCGGTAGCGGGTCGCGTCGTCGGCGTTGGTGTGCGCCTCCATCCGGTACGTGACCGCCTCGATCAGGGTGGGGCCGCCGCCGCGCCGGGCGCGGGCGACAGCCTCCGAGAGCACCTGGTGCACCGCGGGCGCGTCATTGCCGTCCACCAGGCGGCCCGGCATTCCGTAGCCGACGGCCTTGTGGGCGAGGGAGGGCGCGGCGGTCTGCTTGGCGAGCGGCACGGAGATCGCGAAGCCGTTGTTCTGCACCAGGAAGACCACCGGGGCCTGCCACACGGCCGCGAAGTTCAGTGCCTCGTGGAAGTCGCCCTCGCTGGTGCCGCCGTCACCGACCAGGGCGAGCGCCACCACGTCGTCACCCTTGAGGCGGGCCGCGTGGGCCAGACCCACCGCGTGCGGCAGCTGCGTGGCGAGGGGGGTGGAAAGCGGCGCGATGCGGTGCTCCCGCGGGTCGTAACCGGTGTGCCAGTCGCCGCGGAGCAGGGTCAGCGCCTGCATGGGGTCGAGGCCACGCGCGACGGCGGCCAGGGTGTCGCGGTAGCTCGGAAACAGCCAGTCGCGCTCCTCAAGGGCGAGCGCCGCGGCGACCTCGCAGGCCTCCTGGCCGGTGGAGGACGGGTACACGGCGAGGCGGCCCTGCTTGGTGAGGGCGGTCGCCTGCGCGTTGTAGCGGCGGCCACGCACCAGCTCCGTGTACAGCTTCAGCATCAGCGGGCGGTCGAGCTCGGCGCCGGTACCCAGGACCCGGAAGGGCTCGGGGTCCGGGAGGAGCGGCGCGGGGTCGGTGCGCGGCCTCCAGGCGGGCGGAGGGGTCGGCCGGTATGCGGCGGCACCGGGGAGCTCTTGGACCGTCATGCCAATGCACCTCCTTGTAGGGAGCGGACATCCAGGGCGGGGCGCGCGACTGTGACGCCCCTCACCTACCGATTGTTCGGTCGTGGACGCATTTTGGCTACAGGCACCCTCAGCCTGTGGACAAACGGTTCTCCACAGCCTGTGATGGGAACAGGTCGTCCACAACAGGAAGGCGGGGGGACATGGCAGCTGAACAAATGGCCACCGGCGACGCCCGGCCGGTGCCGGCGCGCCCGCTGGACGAGATCGACCACGACATCCTGCGCATCCTCCAGACGGACGGCCGGGCCTCGATACGGTCCGTGGCCGAGCGGGTGCACGTCTCGCGCGCCAATGCCTACGCCAGGATCAACCGGCTCGTCGAGGACAGCGTGATCCGCGGCTTCACCGCGCGCGTGGACCACGAGAGGGCGGGCCAGGGCGCCGCCGCGTACATCACGCTCAAAATCGTGCAGAACTCCTGGCGCACCGTGCGCGCACAGCTCAGGCAACTGCCGGGCGCGGCACACATCGCCCTGGTGAGCGGTGACTTCGACGTACTGCTCCTGGTGCACACCCCGGACAACAGGGCCTTGCGCGAACTCGTCCTGACCCGGATCCAGTCCATCCCGGAGGTGCTGTCCACGCGCACGCTGCTGGTGTTCGAGGAGACGGACCTCGACCCCGTCTGAGCGCCGCCGACGGCGCCCGGGCGCAGGTGACGACCGATGGCGCCCGGGCGCAGGTGACAACCGATGGCGCCGTGGCACAGGTGACGACCGATGGCGCCGTGGCACAGGTGACGACCGATGCTCCTGGGCGGGGTGCCTGCCCCGGCCTTCTTGGCAGCGGCCCGTCAACGGCCCCGGGCCTCAGTGCCCGGTCCGCAACCCGTCGAACGCCATCCTGACCACGGTGTCCGCCATCTGGTCCCCGTCCGCCTCGCCCTCGCGCTGGGGCCGGTACCACTCCACCAGGGAGTTGACCATGCCGAAGAGCAGCCGGGTGGCCAGCCGGATGTCCAGGTCGGCCCGGAGATCACCGTCGGCGACGGCCGCCTTGAGCAGGTCGGCGACGCGCTGGTCGAACTCCCTGCGCCGCTCCATCGCCCAGCGTTCCGTCTTGGTGTTGCCGCGGACGCGCAACAGCAGCGTGACGTAGGGCAGTTCCGCCGTCAGGACTTCGACGGTACGCCGCGTGACGTACTCGACGCGCTCGATGGAACGGCCGCGCACGGCGCCCGGCTCGTCCAGGACGCCGAAGAGGCCGTCGATGGCACGGCTCACGGCCCGCCGAAGCAGCTCCTCCTTGCCGGCGACATGGTGGTAGATCGACGACTTGGAGATCCCGGCGGCCTTGGACAGGTGCTCCATCGAGGTGCCGTCGTAGCCCCGCTCGTTGAAGATCCGGACCGCGACCGTCAGAAGCGTCTCCGGCGTGTACGTGTCGCGCTTCGCGGTCGTCATGAGCCCGTCTCCTCGTCGCCGGCGTACGCCTGTCGGTACAGCGCGAGCGAGGGCGCGTAGCGGCCGGTGGGGCAACGCTCGTGAAGCGCCGACAGCAGGTCGTACGCCCAGTCCTGACCCAGGCGCCGGTTCCATTCGACGGGCCCGAGCGGGTAGTTGACGCCGAGCCGCATCGCGGTGTCGATGTCCTCGGGCGTGGCGACGCCCTTGGCGACGGCGTCGGCGGCGAGGTCGACGAGCATCGCGACGGTACGGGCCACGATCATGCCCGGCACGTCACCGATGACGCTGACCTCCTTGCCGAGCTTCTGGAACAGGCCGACGGCCTCGCTGACCGCACGTTCGGAGGTGTCCTCGCTCGCGGAGAGCGCGATGCGGGTGGCGCCCCGGTAGTCGAGGGCGAGGTCGAAGTAGACGACGTCCGCGAACTCCACGGACGTCTTGCCGTCGGCCGGGACGAGCTGTCCATCCCCCGGAAGCTCGATGTAGGGGCCGCCCTCGTTGACGCTCTTCACGTCGATGCCGGCCTCGGTCATCATCGCGACCAGATCGCGGGCGGGGCCCAGGTCACCGACGACGGTGACGGCTGCGGGTGCCTCGGCGGGCGGGGCGGTGCGGGGCGCCGGGCGCCCCGCCTCCTTTGAGGGCGCGCCCCCAGCGGCACCGGGCGCTTCGTAGGCGTACCAGCCGCGCCCGCTCTTGCGTCCGTGCAGGCCGGACTCGACGAGCCGGCGCTGGGCGAGGGACGGGGTGAACTTGGGGCTCTGGAAGAAGGACTCCCAGACCGAGCGCGTCACCGCCTCGTTCACGTCCTGCCCGATGAGGTCGGTCAGCTCGAACGGGCCCATCCGGAACCCGCCGCACTCGCGCAGCACCGCGTCGATGGTGGCCGGGTCCGCGCCGCGCTCCTCGTGGACGGCGAAGGCCTCGGCGTAGAAGGGGCGGGCGATGCGGTTGACGATGAAGCCCGGGGTGTCGGTGCAGCGCACCGGCGTCTTGCCCCAGGCCTTCACCGTTTCGTACGCCCGGACCGCTGCGGCCTCGTCGGTGGCGAAGCCGCTGACGACCTCGACCAGCGGGAGCAGCGGCGCCGGGTTGAAGAAGTGCAGGCCGACGAAGCGGCCGGGGTGCCTGAGCGCCCCCGCGATCGCGGTGACGGACAGCGACGAGGTGTTGGTGGCGAGCAGGCAGTCCTCGGCCACCACCGCCTCCAGGGCGCTGAACAGCTCCTGTTTGACGGGGAGTTGTTCGAGGACCGCTTCGATGACGAGCGCCGCGTCGGCGAGCTCGGCGAGATCGGCGGCCGGGTGCAGCCGGGCCAGCGCCGCATCGCGCGCGGCGCCGTCGATGCGGCCCTTGTCGACCAGCCGGTCCAGGCGTCCGGCAAGGGCGTCGGCGGCCTCGCGCGCGCGGCCCGGCACGGCGTCGTGGAGCCGTACGCGGTGCCCGGCGACCAGGGCGACCTGGGCGATGCCCTGGCCCATGGTCCCGGTGCCGACGACGGCGACGGTACGGCTCGGCGCGATCGCTGAGGCGCTGGCGGTTTCGGTCATGAACGCGATCCTCCCCTACGGCGTGCCCGCGGGCCCGGCGGGCCCCCTTGCGGGGCCGCACGACAGGGGCCCCGACGGGCGCGGCCGGCAGTTGTCCACAGGTTTCCCCGGGCCCTCTTGTCCCGACCGATCGTTCGGTTACTCTAGCGGTGTCCGGCTCTCCCTGCCCAGCTCGAAGACTCGACGAGGAGTTGCTCCATGCAGCTGACCGAGAAGCACAGGCCCACCTTGGACGGGGCCCTGGAGGCAATCCGCACGCGTGCGTACTGGTCGCCGCACCCGGAGCACCCCAAGGCCTACGGGGAGACGGGCGCCGAAGACGGCAAGGCGGCCTTCGACGCGCTCCTGAACCGCCGCTTCGACCTCGACCAGCCGGGCACCGACGACTGGGCGGGCGGCGAAGTCTCGCCCTACGGCATCGAGTTGGGCGTGCAGTACCCGCACCCCGATCTGGACGTGCTGCTGCCCGCGATGCGCGCCGGCATGGCCGACTGGCGGGCCGCCGGACCCGAGACGCGCGCCCTGGTCTGCATCGAGATCCTGGCCCGCATCGGCGCACGCACCCACGCGTTCGCGCACGCGGTCATGCACACCAGCGGCCAGGCCTTCATGATGGCGTTCCAGGCCGGCGGCCCGCACGCCCAGGACCGCGGCCTCGAGGCCGTCGCGTACGCCTACCAGGAGCAGACACGCACCCCGTCGGGCAGCGCCGCCTGGTCCAAGCCGCAGGGCAAGCGGGAGCCCCTGGAGCTCACCAAGACGTTCACACCGGCCGGGCGCGGCATCGCCCTCCTCATCGGCTGCAACACCTTCCCGACGTGGAACGGCTACCCGGGCCTGTTTGCCTCGCTCGCCACCGGCAACCCGGTCCTGGTCAAGCCCCACCCGCGCGCGATCCTGCCGCTCGCGATGACGGTGAAGGTGGCGCGCGAGGTCCTGGCCGAGGCCGGCTTCGATGCCAACCTGGTGGCGCTCGCGGCTGAGCGGCCCGGCGAAGGCATCGCCAAGACCCTCGCGGTGCGCCCCGAAATCAAGATCATCGACTACACGGGCTCCACGGAATTCGGCGACTGGCTCGAGACCAACGCGCGCCAGGCGCAGGTCTACACGGAGAAGGCCGGCGTCAACACGGTGGTCATCGACTCCACCGACAACTACAAGGGCATGCTCGCCAACCTGTCCTTCTCGCTGTCCCTGTACAGCGGCCAGATGTGCACCACCCCGCAGAACCTGCTGATTCCGCGCGACGGCATCACCACCGACGCGGGGAAGAAGTCCTACGACGAGGTCGTCACCGACATCGCGGGTGCGGTCGGCGGTCTCCTCGGCGACGACGCCCGGGCCAACGCGCTGCTCGGTGCCCTGGTCAACCCGGACGTGAAGTCCCGTCTTGAAGCCGCCTCCGGCCTCGGTGAAGTCGCCCTGCCCTCACGGGAGGTGGCCAACCCCGAGTTCCCGGACGCGGTGGTGCGCACCCCGGTGATCGTCAAGCTGGACGGCGCGAAGCCGGACACGGAGGCCGCCTACCTCTCGGAGTGCTTCGGCCCGGTCTCCTTCGCCGTCGCCGTCGACTCCACGGCGGACGCGATCGAGCTGCTGCGCCGCACGGTCCGCGACAAGGGCGCGATGACGGTCGGTGCGTACACCACATCGTCCGAGGTGGAGCGCGCGGTGGAGGACGTCTGCCTGGACGAGTCGGCCCAGCTGTCGCTCAACCTGACGGGCGGGGTCTACGTCAACCAGACGGCCGCCTTCTCCGACTTCCACGGCTCGGGCGGCAACCCGGCGGCCAACGCGGCCCTGTGTGACGCGGCGTTCGTGGCCAACCGGTTCCGCGTGGTGGAGGTCCGCAGGCAGGGCTGAGCGCAGGGCTGAGCCCAGGGTTTCGAAGGGGCGGGGGCGCGTGCGTCAGTCGGGGACGACGGCGTGCCTCTGCACCCAGGCGTGCATCGCGATGGCTGCCGCGGCTCCCGCGTTGATCGAGCGCGTGGAGCCGAACTGGGCGATGGAACACACCAGGTGGGCGTGCTCGCGCGCCTCCTCGGTGAGCCCGGGGCCCTCCTGGCCGAAGAGCAGCACACACCGCCGCGGCAGCTCGGTCCGCTCAAGGGGAACCGCGCCGGGCAGATTGTCGATGCCGATGATCGGCACACCCTCCGCCGCAGCCCACGCCGTCAGCGACTCGGTGTCCGGGTGGTGGCGCACATGCTGGTAGCGGTCGGTGACCATCGCCCCGCGCCGGTTCCAGCGGCGCCGCCCGACGATGTGGATCTCCTTGGCCATAAACGCGTTGGCGGTGCGCACCACGGAGCCGATGTTGAAGTCGTGGCCCCAGTTCTCCACGGCCACATGGAAGTCGTGCCGCCGGGTGTCGAGGTCGGCGACGATCGCCTCCCGCGTCCAGTACCGGTAGGCGTCGACGACATTGCGCCGGTCGCCGTGCGCCAGCAGTTCCGGGTCGTACCGCTCGCCCTCCGGCCACGGCAGCGGGTGCGGGCCCACCCCGACCTCGGCCGGGCCGAAGCCTTCGTCGTACTGGATGGGGTCGCCGGCCGGGGCGTCCTCGGCCGGGGCCGGCTGTTCGGTGCTGCTCACCCCACGAGCGTACGTGGCCGCTCGATCTCCTCTGCCCGCTGCCCGCGCCGCTCGGGACGGCGCACGCCCGGCCTGAGCCGGGCCGCCAGCGCACCCACGGCGCGCAGGAAGGGCGTCGGCAGGAAGACGGCGTCGGCGGCGATCATCGCGAGCGAGAAGAACGGCAGGCCGAGCAGGACGGCGATCCCCGCGTGCTCCAGCATCATCCCCACCAGCAGGACGTTCTTGACCCGCCGATTGAACAGCGTGAACGGGAACGCCACTTGCACCATGACCGTTCCATAGGTGAGCAGCATCACGATCACGCCGCTCGCGCCCAGGAGGGAGGAGAGTTCGGGCCACGGCGAGAAGTAGTCCAGCTTCAGCGGGTAGAACAGCGCGGTGCCGTCCTGCCAGCGGCTGCCCTGGATCTTGTACCAGCCGGCCGTCGCGTAGACCAGGCAGACCTCCGCCATGATCACGACCATGGCCGCGTTGTGGACGAGGTTGCCGAGGACGTCGAGCAGCGCCCGTGAGTCGCTGCTCGCGAACCTGGCCACGGCCCACCACAGGCCCTGACCGGCCCACACGCCCCAGAACACGACCCACAGCCACCACTCGCCGCCACCGAAGACACCGGACCCGGACATACGCCAGGTGCCGGCCAGCAGCGCAAGGCCGCACACCGCCCACAGCACCGGGCCGACCCGGTCGCGCCCTGCCCCGCGCGCCGCGCGCCGCGCGTCCAGCGACCACACCTGCGCGCACCGCGTGAAGACCAGATAGATCGCCATCAGGTGGATGACGTTGTCACCGCCGTCCCCCTCGAAGACGGAGCGATTCTGCAGGGAGAGCACACCGATCATGAAGACGACGGACATGGTGCGGGTGCGCCAGCCCAGCATCAGGAGAGCGCTGGACACGATGGCCAGCGCGTACACGATCTCGAACCAGACCGTGCTGCTGGACCACAACAGCACGGTGAACGCGTGGTTGCCGGACACCAGACGGTTGCCGAGATCCCAGCTCCAGGGGCCGTCGGGCCCGTACAGCTCATGCCGGTTGGGCAGTTCGCGCAGCAGGAAGAACAGCCAGGTCGCGGAGAAGCCGATGCGCACGACGGCGCTCTGGTACGGCCCGAGCGCCGCGGCCGAGGCAATCCGCAGGGCCCGCGCCGCATGCGTCTCGGGCGCGGGAGTCTGCTCGGGGGCCGAGGGGCGCTCGGGGGCCGAGGGGCGCTCGGGGGCCGAGGGGCGCTCGGGGGCCGAGGGCCGCTCGGGGGCCGAGGGGCGGTCGGGGGCCGAGGGGCGCTCGGGGGCCGAGGGGCGCTCGGGGGCCGAGGGCCGCTCGGGGGCCGAGGGGCGGTCGGGGGTGAGGGTGCTGGCGGGCGTGGGGGTCTGCTCGGAAGCCGGGGCGTGCGGTGGCGCTTCGGCGCGGGCGGCGCCGGGCGCCGCCTCCGCTCCGCGCTGCGGGCCGTTCGGCGTTCGCCCGTGCGCTGCCGGGCCGTCGTGGTCGTACGTACTCACCGCTTCGCCTCCGTGCCTGCGTCACCGGCGCCCTTGGGCAGGTCGGCCGGGGTCACCGTCCACCACGGCACCACCCGGTAGGTCGGCCGGGTGTCGGTCTTCTCGTCGCTCCACGGGGGGCTCTTGACGGATGTGGTCATGGACCTGACCTGGATCCGGTCGACGGTGCCGCCATCGCGGTGGGTGCCGAGCCGGAGCATGACGATGCGGCGCAGATACTGCTCCGAGAGCTCGCCGCGCAGACCGCTCGGCTTGTTGTCGTCGGTGTGCGATCCCACGAAGAAGTCCCAGCTGCGCCGCAGTTCGTTCTGCTCGGTGTGGCTGGGCAGCGGATTGTGGCGGATCCCCGCGCCGTCCTGTGCGGAGAAGTCGATCCAGTCGGTGGTCCTGGTGCTGCCGTCGGGCAGTTTGATCTCGGCGCGCGCCTGGACGTCGATGTTCTGCTGGAGCGGATTGGGCGCGAAGAGCTTCCAGTTCTGCTCGAACTCGGGGTAGATCCAGTCGTCCACGACCTTGCCGTACTGCTTGCTGATCGTGTTGGACGGCGCCACGTGCAGGAACACCATCCCGATCTGGAAGCAGGCGACCACGGCGATGGCGGCGAGCCCCAGGGCGGCCACGAACTGGAACCGGACGGGCAGCCCCGCGATCCCGAGCCCGGAACCGGCCCCCCCGTCGGCGTCCGCACCTCGCGAAGGACCGGCCGCGCCGCCGGCGCCCGCAAGGGCCTGGGGAGGTACGAGCCCCTGGCCGTCGGCGGGGTGGCCCGGGCCGTCCGCGGTAGCGGGGCGGTTGGCCGAACCAAGGCCGTCGGCCGACTGAAGGACGTCGGCCGGGTGGAGGTTATGGGCCGGGTGGAGGTCATCGGCCGGTTCCGAACCGTCGGCCGGTTCAGGACCATCGACCCGTTCAGGACCACCGGCCCGCTCGGGACCGTCGGCCGGGCGACGGCCATCGACCGGTGGGTGAGGGGTATGTCCGTCATGGGCGACCGCCGAACCGAAACCGGCGCCCTCGCCCGCACCGGAAGCCTGGCCGGTTTCCGGGACCGGACCCGGTGCCCGCGAGGCTCCGCAGTCGCACGTCACCCGGTTGCCGGATCCGTCCTCAACGGCCCTGACCTGCTCGGATTCCGCCCCGTCGGCCTTGCCCCCGGCCCCGGTCCCGTCCCTGTACGAATCCATCCCGCCCCGATCGGCACCCACTGAGTTATCCACAGGGTTGACACCCTACGGGCCGTCGACTCACCATTGAAGTCATTGAACCGAACGATCGGTCGGTTGGTAGACCGCCGCACAGCAGCTCGGCAGGGGGCCGGAATGACCGGAGTGACCGCGACAGCCACGGCAGCCGCAGAGACGGGTGAGTCGCACCAGGCGGTGTTCGACGCGGCCGTCGCCGCGGACGAGCGGATCGAGCCACGCGACTGGATGCCGGAGGAGTACCGCTCCTCGCTGGTCCGCCAGATGGCGCAGCACGCCCATTCCGAGATCATCGGCATGCAGCCCGAGGCGAACTGGATCACCCGTGCGCCGTCCCTGCGCCGCAAGGCGATCCTGATGGCCAAGGTGCAGGACGAGGCGGGCCACGGTCTCTACCTCTACAGCGCGGCCGAAACGCTCGGGACCGGCCGCGACGAGCTCCTGGACAAGCTGCACTCGGGTCGCCAGAAATACTCGTCGATCTTCAATTACCCCACCCTCACCTGGGCCGACGTCGGGGCGATCGGCTGGCTGGTGGACGGCGCGGCGATCACCAACCAGGTCCCGCTGTGCCGCTGCTCCTACGGTCCCTACGCCCGCGCGATGGTCCGCATCTGCAAGGAGGAGTCCTTCCACCAGCGGCAGGGGTACGAGCTGCTGCTCGCCCTGTCCCAGGGGACACCCGAGCAGCACGCGATGGCGCAGGACGCGGTGAACCGCTGGTGGTGGCCCTCACTGATGATGTTCGGCCCGCCCGACGACGAGTCGGCGCACTCCGCGCAGTCGATGACGTGGAAGATCAAGCGCCACTCCAACGACGAGCTGCGCCAGCGCTTCGTGGACATAGCGGTCGGCCAGGCGGAGGGCCTGGGGCTCACGCTGCCCGACCCCGAGCTGCGCTGGAACGAGGAGCGCGGCCACCACGACTTCGGCGCGATCGACTGGACGGAGTTCTGGGAGGTCCTGAAGGGCAACGGCCCCTGCAACGAGCAGCGGATCACCCAGCGGCGCCGGGCCCACGAAGAGGGCGCCTGGGTCCGCGAGGCGGCGGCCGCCCACGCCACCAAACAGCAAGCGCAGCACGCGAACGGAGGGGCAACGGCATGAGCACGCACGACTGGCCGCTGTGGGAGGTGTTCGTGCGCTCACGCCGCGGGCTGTCCCACACCCACGCGGGAAGCCTGCACGCGCCGGACGCCGAAATGGCCCTGCGCAACGCCCGGGACCTCTACACCCGCAGGTCGGAGGGCGTCTCGATCTGGGTCGTGCCGTCCGCCGCGATCAGCGCCTCCTCGCCCGACGAGAAGGACTCGTTCTTCGACCCGGCCGCCGACAAGCCCTACCGCCACCCGACGTTCTACGAGATCCCCGAAGGGGTGAAGCACCTGTGACGGCCATCGTCTCGGCGGACGCCGCCCTGGCCCTCGGGGACGACGCCCTCGTGCTGTCGCACCGGCTCGGGGAATGGGCCGGCCACGCGCCCGTCCTCGAAGAGGAGGTCGCCCTGGCCAACATCGCGCTCGACCTGCTCGGCCAGGCCAGGGTCCTGCTCTCCCAGGTCGGCGACGAGGACGAACTCGCCTACCTCCGTGAGGAGCGCGCCTTCCGCAACCTCCAGCTCGTCGAGCAGCCCATCGGCGACTTCGCCCACACCATCGCCCGCCAGCTGTACTTCTCGACGTACCAGCACCTCCTCTACGGCGAACTGGCGTCCGGGGAGGGCGAGTTCGCGGCGCTGGCGGCGAAGGCGGTCAAAGAAGTCGCCTACCACCGCGACCACGCCGAGCAGTGGACGCTGCGCCTGGGCGACGGCACACAAGAGAGCCACGGACGCATGCAGCGGGCCTGCGCGGCACTGTGGCGCTTCACCGGCGAGATGTTCCAGCCCGTGCCGGGACTCGACATCGACTGGGCCGCTCTCGAAACGCGGTGGCTGGAATCGGTGACCACGCTCCTCGGCCGGGCCACCCTGACCGTCCCCGAAGGCCCCCGCTCCGGAGCCTGGGCGGCGGGAGCGGGCCGCCAGGGACTGCACACCGAGCCGTTCGGGCGCATGCTCGCCGAAATGCAGCACCTGCACCGCAGTCACCCGGGGGCGTCATGGTGACCGACACCCGCCCCAGCGCGCTGGAAACCGAGCTGCGCCGCCTCGCCGGCTCCGTCCCCGACCCGGAACTGCCGGTGCTGACCCTCGACGAGCTCGGCGTGCTGCGCGGACTGCGCGTCGAAGCCCCCGGCAGGGTGCGGGTCGAGCTCACGCCCACCTACACCGGATGCCCGGCCGTCGAGACCATGGCCACGGACATCGAGCGCGTGCTGCACGACCACGGCATCCCGGAGGTCTCGGTCGTACGCGTGCTGTCCCCCGCCTGGTCGACCGACGACATCAGCGCCGAAGGGCGCCGCAAGCTCGCCGAGTTCGGCATAGCCCCGCCGCGCCCCCACACCATCGATGGACCGGTCGCGCTCACCCTGTCGGTCCGCTGCCCGCACTGCGGCTCCACCGACACCGAACTGCTCAGCCGCTTCTCCTCCACCGCGTGCAAGGCGCTGCGCCGCTGTGTGTCCTGCCGTGAACCATTCGACCACTTCAAGGAGTTGTAGATGTTCCATCCGCTCCGGGTCAGCGAGGTCGAGCAACTGACCGACGACGCGGTGGCCGTCACCTTCGCCGTGCCGCCCGAGCTCCGCGAGACCTACCGGCACCTGCCCGGCCAGCACCTCGCCCTGCGCCGCGTCGTGGGCGGTGAGGAAATACGCCGCACGTATTCGATCTGCGCCCCCGCCGTCGAGGCGCCGGACGAGCCGGTCCTGCGCGTCGGCATCCGCGTCGTCGAAGGCGGCGCGTTCTCCACGTACGCGTTCAAGGAACTGTCCGTCGGCGACACGGTCGACGTCATGGAACCGATGGGCCGCTTCGTCCTGCCCCCGCGCCCCGGGCACTTCGCGGCGATCGTCGGAGGCAGCGGCATCACCCCCGTCCTGTCGATCGCGGCCACCCTGCTCGCCCGCGAGCCCGAAGCCCGGTTCTGTCTCCTGCGCAGCGACCGCAGCGCCGCCTCCACGATGTTCCTCGAAGAGACAGCCGACCTGAAGGACCGCTACCCCGAACGATTCCAGCTGGTCACCGTGCTGTCCCGGGAGGAGCAGCAGTCCGGGCTGCCCTCGGGCCGCCTCGACCACGAACGGCTGAGCGCCCTGCTGCCCGCGCTGCTCCCGGTCGGCGACATCGACGGATGGTTCCTGTGCGGGCCCCTCGGCCTGGTCGAAGGCGCGGAGCTGGCGCTGCGCGGCCTGGGCGTCGACCGAGACCGCGTCCACCAGGAGATTTTCCACGTCGACGCGGCACCGGCGCCGGCCGCCGCAGCCGCCGCCCCCGCGCACGCCAAGCTCACCGCCACCCTGGACGGCCGCTCGGGCAACTGGTCGGTGCAGGAAGGCGAAACCCTCCTCGAAACGATGCTGCGCGCCCGCGCGGACGCCCCGTACGCCTGCAAGGGCGGCGTGTGCGGAACGTGCCGGGCCTTCCTGGTCAAGGGCGAAGTACGGATGGAACGCAACTTCGCGCTGGAGCCGGAGGAGACGGAGGCGGGCTACGTGCTGGCCTGCCAGTCGCACCCCGCCACCGGGGAGGTCGAGCTCGACTTCGACCGCTGAGACCCGACGCCCGTCGGCGAGCGGCCATTCCCATCCCGTAGAACCTGTTCTATCTTGACGATCCGTCAGGTCCGGTCGGCGGCGCACCCACGCACACCGCGCCGCCCCACCCGGACAGAACCGGTGCACGCGGGAGGACAAGGCCGTGGACTTCACCTTCACCGAGGAGCAGCAGGCAGCCGTCGAAGCGGCCAGAGCCGTCTTCTGCGGCGTCGCACCCGACACAGTGCCAAGCCCCGCCCTCACCCCGGGTGCCGTCGCCGACGACTTCGACCGCGCCCTATGGGCCAAGGCCGCCGCGTCGGACCTGCTGAGTCTGGGCATCGACGCCGCATACGGCGGAGCCGGCCTCGACCCGATCGCCCTGTGCCTGCTGCTGCGCGAATCCGCCAAAGTCCTCGCCCGGCTGCCGCTCCTGGAAACCAGCGCGGTCGCCATGGCCGTACAGCGCTACGGCCATGCCCAGTTGAAGCGGGAACTCCTGCCCGCGATCGGCCGGGGCGAACTCGCCGTCACCGTCGCCGCCAACGGCCGCACCGGCCACGACAGCGCCGAACTCGCCGTCACCGCCCACCCCGACGGCGACCACTGGATCCTGGACGGCACCCAGACCGGCGTGCCCTGGGCCCAGACCTGCGACCGCATCGCCGTGCCCGCCCACACCGCAGAGGGACACACCGTCATAGCCCTCGTCCCCCGCGACCACCAGGGCATCACCCTCGCCGACCAGACCTCCACCAACGGCGAACGCTTCGCCGAACTCCACCTCGAAGCCCTACGCCTCGACGCGTCCGCAGTCGTCGAAGCCGACGGCGCATGGGAATGGCTGCGCGACCTGCTCACCACCGGAACCTGCGCCCAGGCCCTCGGCCTCGGCGAAGCCGTGCTCGCCATGACCAGCCAATACACCGGAAAACGCGAACAGTTCGGCCACCCGGTCGCCACGTTCCAGGCCGTCGCCGTCCAGGCCGCCGACCGCTACATCGACCTGCGCGCCATGGAAGCCACCCTGTGGCAAGCGGCCTGGCGCATCAGCAGCGGCGCCCAGAGCGCCCTGCCCGCCGCCGGTGACGTCGCGGTCGCCAAGATCTGGGCCTCCGAAGGCGTACGCCGCATCGTCCAGACCGCCCAACACCTCCACGGAGGCTTCGGCGCGGACACCGACTACGCACTGCACCGGTACCACGCCTGGGCCAAACAACTGGAGCTCGCCCTCGGCCCGGCCGCCGCCCACGAGGAAGCCCTCGGCGACCTCATCGCCGCCCACCCCCTCAGCCAGACCACGTAACGAGCCGGGCCGCCCAGCGGCACCCCGAGTCAGCGCACAACGGGCCGACCGGCCTGCGACTGCGTGGCGCTTGCAGCCGGGGGCTGCGGGCCAGCGGGGCTGCGGGTGGCAGCGGCCTGCGGGCCAGCGGATGGCAGCGGGTCAGCGGGTCAGCGGGTCAGCGGGTCAGCGGGTCAGCGGGTCAGCGGGTCAGCGGGTCAGATGACCGTGCCCGGGCCGCCCTGGCCGTCGACGACCTTGCGACCCGCCGCCTCCCACACCTGCATGCCGCCGTCGACGTTCACCGCGTCGATCCCCTGCTGCACCAGGTACTGCGTGACCTGAGCCGACCGTCCACCGACCCGGCACATCACATACGCCCGGCGCCCGTCCGCGACCGCCTCGGTCACCTCACCGAAACGAGCCCCGAACTCACTCATCGGCACATGCAGCGCACCCTCGGCATGCCCCGCCGCCCACTCGTCCGCCTCACGGACATCGAGGACCAGGGCATCGGCCGGCACACCGGCGACATCCACCGAGGGCAGCGGGGCGAAATTCATGGGTCATGCCTTCTCTCGTACGAACCCGGCAGGTCCTCCGCACGCTACTGCACCAGCTTGGCGAGCTCCGCCTCACGACCGGCCACCTCGGCCAGCAACTGCTCCGCGATCTCCTCAAGGAGCCGGTCCGGATCATCCGGCGCCATCCGCAGCATCGAACCGATCGCGCTGTCCTCCAGCTCCCGGGCCACCAGGGCGAGCAGTTCCTTGCGCCGGCTCAGCCACTCAAGGCGCGCGTACAGCTCCTCGCTCTCGCTCGGCCGCACCTCGGGCAGCGACGGCCCGGCCGCCCACTCCTCGGCCAGCTCACGCAGCAGCGCCTCGTCACCACGCCCGTACGCGGCATTGACCCGCGCGATGAACTCGTCCCGCCGCTCCCGCTCCGCGTCCTCCTGCGCCAGGTCGGGGTGCGCCTTGCGCGCCAGCTCGCGGTACAGCCTGCGTACCTCCTCGCTCGGCCGGACCCTCTTCGGCGGCCGCACCGGCTGGTCGGTGAGCATCGACGCGGCCTCGGGAGACAGGCCGTCGGAGTCCATCCAGTCGTGGAAAAGTTCCTCGACCCCCGGCATCGGCATCACGGCCGCCCGGGCCTCTTGCGCCTTGCGCACATCCTCCGGGTCGCCGCTCTGCACCGCCCGGGCCTCGGCGATCTCCGCGTCCAGCTCGTCGAGCCTGGCGTACATCGGGCCGAGCTTCTGGTGGTGCAGCCGGGAGAAATTCTCCACCTCGACCCGGAAGGTCTCCACCGCGATCTCGAACTCGATCAACGCCTGCTCGGCGGCCCGCACCGCGCGCTCAAGCCGCGCCTCGGGGCGCTCGGCCTCCGCCCCGCCCGGCGGACTCTCCTGCCCCGCTGCCGCGTCCGGCGCCGCGTCCGCTCCTGCCTGCCCGCCCAACGGCGTGCCTGGCTCGCCCCCCGCCGTCGCCCGGGTGGCCTGCGGGTCCTCGTTCCGGGCAGTCGTACCGCCGGCAGCTTCGTCCGTCACCGGTCCAGCGTACGGGCGGGACGGGGAACCTGGGGGCCCCTCCCCATTACCGTTTTGGTTGCCTCGCAATGGGGCGCCCGGCCTCCGGAGTTGGCATGACTTTCTCCCCCTGTCGATCGCATGTCTTGGGGGGTGG
>NZ_JBICXU010000031.1:0-98993 GCF_043200435.1 Streptomyces sp. NPDC048416 | reverse complement strand
CGCCCCAGACCCCATGCGGGGGCTCCGCCCCCTGCACCCCCGTTCGCGCCTGAACGGCGCTCGTCCTCAATCGCCGGACGGGCTGAAGATGCCCGTGCTGCCCGGCATCGAGTAGTCAGGGGCGCGGGGCTGTGACATTGCGCGGCTCCGCCGCGGTGGGCGCGGCCCGCAGTTCGGGGTGCCCTACAGGGGCGCGAGGAACTGCGCGAGGAGCGACCACGCCCCGCAGCCGAAAGCGGGTTAAGGGGCGCGAGGAACTGCGCGAAAAGCGACCACGGCCCGCAGGGGGCGACGGGTTAAGGGGCGCGAGGAACTGCGCGAGAAGCGACCACGACCCGCAGGGGGCGACGGGTTCAGGGGCGCGAGGAACTGCGCGAGCAACCAAGCACGGCCCGCAGCCGAAAGCGGGTTAAGGGGCGCGGGGAACTGCGCGAGCAACCCCGCACAGCCCACCCGCGGCACTGCGCCAGCAACCCCGCACAGCCCACCCGCGGCACTGCGCCAGCAGCCCCGCACAGTCCGGCGGCCCGGGCCGCTCAGTGGGGCCACTCAGTGGTCGGGGTTGTCCGGTGCGGGGGGAGCCAGGGGGCGCAGTTTTAGCCAGGTCAGGAAGAAGACGCCCAGCGCCAGCATCCCGAGCCCCGTCCACAGGTTGATGTTGATCCCCTGCGCCTTCTTCAGGTCCGCGTCGGACGCCATGATTCCGGCTACGGTGACGATCACCCCGTACAGGGTGAAAAGGCCGCCGATGATCCGCCGGATGTCGAAGAGCCGCGCCGCGGACGCCGACTTCTTCTCCAACTCGGAGACTTCACGCTGCAGTTCGGACATGTCGGTGCCTCCGGTGGATCAGAACGAGTAGGGGATGTAGCAGAGCGCGGCCAGCACGATCGCGCCCCAGCCGAGCAGGGCGGGCCGCCGGTACCAGGCGCTGTCGCCCTCGGCGGGCGGCTCCTCGACGCCGGGGGACTTCGTCCCGTACACCAGGCCCGCCAGCTCCGCCGCCGGCTTCGGCGCCGTGAAGAGCGTGACCGCCACCATCACCACCGCGCCGGCCACGAACCCGACGATCGCGGAGACGAAGTTGGCACCCTGGTCGGTGGGGATGGAGATGACGCCCTGCTTGTAGATCCAGAAGTAGTTGACCATCGCGGCGGAGGTGCCCGCGAAGAGGCCCCACACCCCGGACTTCACCGACGCCCGCTTCCAGAACATGCCGATCACGAACACCACGAACATCGGCACGTTGAAGAAGGAGAACAGGGTCTGGAGGTAGCCCATGATGTTGGAGAAGGAGGAGGCGATGAACGCCGTGCCGATCGACGCGAGCACGCCTATCGCCGTGATCAGGCGGCCGAATCGCAGGTAGTACGCGTCGGGCTTGTCCTTCTTCACGTACTTCGCCCAGATGTCGTACGTGAACACCGTGTTGAAGGACGACACGTTGGCCGCCATGCCCGCCATGAACGCGGCGAGCAGACCGGTCACCGCGATGCCGAGCACACCGTTGGGCAGCAGCTCCTGCATCAGGAGCGGGATCGCGTCGTTGTAGGTGAGGGGCGAGCCCGGCGTGCCGATCTTGGGGACCAGGACCGCCGCGACCAGGCCCGGGATCATCACCAGGAACACGATGAACATCTTCGGGAACGCCGCGATCAGCGGGGTACGGCGGGCCGCGCTGAGGTTCTTCGCGGACAGGGCGCGCTGCACCTCGGCGAAGTTGGTCGTCCAGTAGCCGAAGGACAGTACGAAGCCGAGGCCGAGGACGATGGTCAGCCAGTTCGCGCCCAGCGGGTTGGCCTCGCCGATGCCGGTGCCGCCCCAGGCGGACAGGAAGTTGTCGCCGTGGCTCGCCTTGAGGGACCCGGTCAGGCCGTCCCAGCCGCCGACGCGCTTGAGACCGAGGATGGTCAGCGGTATGAGCGCGGCCAGGATCACGAAGAACTGAAGCACCTCGTTGTAGATCGCCGAGGAGAGACCGCCGATGGTGATGTAGGCGAGCACGAAGAACCCGGCGACGACGATCGCCACCCACTGCGGCCAGCCGAGCAGCGCCTCGACCACGATCGAGAGGGCGTAGAGGTTGACGCCCGCGATCAGGACCGCGGCGAACGCGAAGAGCGCCGAGGCGAGCAGGTGCGCCGACTTGTCGAAGCGCTGGAGCAGGAACTCCGGCACCGAGCGCACCTTCGAGCCGTAGTAGAACGGCATCATCACCAGGCCGAGGAAGACCATCGCCGGGATCGCGCCGATCCAGTACCAGTGCACGACCGCGACGCCGTACTGGGCGCCGGTCGCGGACATGCCCAGGATCTCCGTGGCGCCGAGGTTGGCGGCCACGAAGGCGAGACCGGTCACCCAGGCGGGCAGTGAGCGGCCCGACAGGAAGAAGTCGAGGCTGGTCTTCACGCTGGCGCGGGCGGCGAAGCCGATGCCCAGGACGACGATGAAGTAGATCGCCAAAATCGTGTAGTCGAGCCCGTTGGTGGGGAGCCGGAGCCCCGCGGCCAGAGATTGCATGCGTACCCGCTTCGTCGCGCTTACTGATCCGGACGGGAACCTACGCCTCGATGTTCGAAAACTGAACAGCCTTGATGAGATTGTTTGTTTGATTGTGATCGGGCCTGAACCCCGGCCGCAGCGGGCGCTGCCATAGAAAGCGCTTGCCCTCGCCATTGACGAAGCCTGTTGGCTTATGGTTTGTTGTGCGCGGTTCTGTTGGATGGTGGAGGTTCAGGTGAAGAAGACGTCGACCCGTCTCGCCGACGGTCGGGAGCTGCTGTACTACGACACGCGCGACGACCTCGTACGTGAGGAGACGGACCGCCGTCCGCTCGACCCGGTGTCGACCGCGTCCGAGCTGCGCCGCGACCCGCTGCTCGGCGACACGGTGGTCGTCGCCTCGCACCGTCAGGGGCGCACCTACCTGCCGCCCGCCGACGCGTGCCCCCTGTGCCCCTCGCGCGAGGGCCGCGACAGCGAGATCCCGGCCCCCGACTACGACGTCGTCGTCTTCGAGAACCGCTTCCCCTCGCTCGCCGGTGACTCCGGCCGCTGCGAGGTCGTCTGCTTCACCTCCGACCACGACGCCTCCTTCGCCGACCTCACCGAAGAACAGGCCACCCTCGTCCTGGAGGCCTGGACCGACCGCACCGCCGAGCTCGCCGAACTCCCGCAGGTGCAGCAGGTGTTCTGCTTCGAGAACCGGGGCGCCGAGATCGGCGTCACCCTCGGCCACCCGCACGGCCAGATCTACGGCTACCCCTTCACCACCCCCCGCACCGCCCTCATGCTCCGCTCGCTCGCCGAACACCGCGAGCGCACCGGCGGCCGCAACCTCTTCGACGACGTGGTCGCGCGCGAACGCGCCGAGGGCACCCGCGTGGTGCTCGAAGGCGAGCACTGGGTGGCGTTCGTGCCGTACGCCGCGCACTGGCCCTACGAGGTCCATCTGCACCCCAAGCGACGCGTCCCCGACCTGCGCGCCCTGGAGGACGACGCGCGCACAGAGTTCCCACAGATCTACCTGGAACTCTTGAGGCGCTTCGACCGGATCTTCGGACCCGGCGAGCCGCCCACCCCCTACATCTCCGCCTGGCACCAGGCGCCGTTCCGGGGCGAGGGGGCCCTCGACCGCGCGGAGTTCGGGCTCCATCTGGAGCTTTTCACCATCCGACGCACTTCCGGCAAGCTGAAGTACCTCGCGGGTTCCGAATCCGGCATGAACGTGTTCATCAACGACGTGCCGCCGGAGACCGCGGCCGAGCGACTGCGAGAGGTGGCCAGCAAGTGAGCAAGTATCTGGTGACGGGTGGCGCGGGGTATGTGGGCAGCGTGGTCGCGGCCCACCTGGTCGAGGCCGGCCACGACGTGAGCGTCCTCGACGACCTCTCCACGGGCTTTCGCGAGGCCGTCCCGGCCGGCGCCGCCTTCATCGAGGGCCGCGTCCAGGACGCGGCACGCCTGCTCGACCCCTCCTTCGACGCGGTGCTGCACTTCGCGGCGTTCTCCCAGGTCGGCGAGTCCGTCGCGGTCCCCGAGAAGTACTGGGCCAACAACGTCGGCGGCACCATGGCGCTGCTCGCGGCGATGCGGGACACGGGCGTGCGCCGGCTGGTCTTCTCCTCCACGGCGGCCACCTACGGCGAACCGGTCTCCACCCCCGTCACCGAGACCGACCCGACCGCGCCCACCAGCCCGTACGGTGCCTCCAAGCTCGCCGTGGACCACATGATCGCCGGCGAGTGCGCGGCGCACGGCCTGGCCGCGGTGTCGCTGCGCTACTTCAACGTGGCGGGCGCGTACGGCACCTGCGGCGAGCGCCACGACCCGGAGTCCCACCTCATTCCGCTGGTGTTGCAGGTGGCGCTCGGGCAGCGGGAGTCCATCTCGGTCTACGGGGACGACTACCCGACCCCGGACGGCACCTGCGTACGCGACTACATCCACGTCGCCGACCTGGCCGAGGCCCACCTGCTGGCCCTCGACGCCGCCACGGCGGGCGAGCACCTGGTCTGCAACCTGGGCAACGGCAACGGGTTCTCGGTCCGCGAGGTCATCGAGACCGTCCGCAAGGTCACGGGCCACCCGGTCCCGGAGGTCGTGGCGGGCCGGCGCGGCGGCGACCCCGCGGTCCTGGTGGCCTCCGCGGCGCGCGCCCACGCGACGCTCGGCTGGCAGCCCTCGCGCGCCGACCTCGCGGGCATCGTGGCGGACGCCTGGGCGTTCGCCCGCACACGCGACGGAGCCCGCGCATGAGTGAAGTGGCCGCGGCTTTCCGCGCGTTGTACGGGTACGAGCCCGAGGGCGTGTGGGCGGCGCCCGGCCGGGTCAACCTCATCGGCGAGTACACCGACTTCAACGACGGCTTCGTCATGCCGCTCGCGCTGCCGCACACGGCGGTGGCGGCGGTGGCCCGGCGCGCCGACGGGGTCCTCAGGCTCCACTCGGCGGACATCGCCGGCCCCGTCGTCGAGCTGCGCACCGAGGGGCTCGAACCCCTCTCCGGGGCGGGCTGGGCGGCCTACCCGGCGGGCGTGGTGTGGGCCCTGCGCGAAGCCGGCCACGACGTGAGCGGCGCCGACATCCACCTCACCTCGACGGTGCCGACCGGCGCGGGCCTCTCGTCCTCGGCGGCCCTGGAGGTCGTGACCGCCCTCGCACTGCGTGACCTGTACGAACTGCCGCTGTCCATGGCGGAGTTGGCGGGCCTGTCCCAGCGGGCGGAGAACGCCTTCGTGGGCGTCCCCTGCGGAATCATGGACCAGACGGCGTCGGCGTGCTGCACCGAGGGCCATGTCCTGCATCTGGACGCCCGTGACCTGACGCGCCGGCAGATCCCCTTCGACCTGCCCGCGCACGGCCTGCGGCTCCTCGTCGTGGACACCGGCGTGCAGCACGCGCTGGGAGACGGCGCGTACGCCGAACGGCGCGCCGGCTGCGAGCGGGGCGCGCGGGAGCTGGGTGTGCGGACCCTGCGCGAACTGTCGTACGCGCGACTGCCCGATGCGCTGCGCGAGCTGTCATCGCCGACCGTACGGGGCTATGTGCGGCACGTGGTGAGCGACAACGAGCGGGTGGCGCGGGTCGCGGCGCTGCTGGACTCGGGCGACGTTTGGGGGGTGGGGCCCGTGCTGACCGAGGGCCATGTCTCCCTGCGGGACGATCTGCGGGTGTCCTGCGCCGAGCTCGACCTGGCGGTCGAGGTGGCGGTGGCGAGCGGGGCGCTGGGGGCGCGGATGACGGGCGGCGGGTTCGGAGGGTCCGCGATCGTGCTGGTCGAGGAGGCGGCCGCGGGCGCGGTGTCGAAGGCGCTGGTGTCGGCCTTCGAGAAGGCGGCCCTCGCCCGGCCCCGGCTGTTCGAGGCGACACCCTCGGCGGGGGCGCGGCGCCTGGCCTGAGGCCGGCCGGCCGGTTCAGGGCAGGTGTTTGGTCAGGGTGTACTCCGTCACGCCGGGGGGATAGTCGGGGATGGCCGCCACGACCTCGTACCCCCGCTTGCGGTAGAACTCCGGCGCCTGGAAGTCCCATGTCTCGACGCGCGCGTACCCGCAGCCCCGCTCGGTGCGGGCCAACTCCTCGGCGTGCCCGAGGAGTTGGCCGCCCAGGCCCGCCGAGCGCAGCCCGGGGTCGACCCACAGCAGGTCGACATGCAGCCACCGTGCCCACGTGCGCCCCACCAGGCCCCCGGCCAGCAGCCCCGCCTCGTTCAGACCCCAGACCTGGAGCGGCACTTCCTTCTCCGAAGGAGTCCCCCGCATCGCCCGCAGCACCGGCGAGCGCTCGGTGTTGGTGTCCCGCAACCGTCGACGGAGCTGCACGTGACGGTCCTTGTCCACTTCTGTCTCGATACGAAACATGATGCTCACCTTAAACATTCGTGTACGCCACGTAGCCGTCCGGGTTCAAACAGTTCTGCAAAGTGCCTTCCCCTCACAGCCTGCGGCCCTACGCTGATGCACAACACCGGTGGGGGCCGGTGTTGATCAGGGGGCGAGACAGTCGGGTACGTCGCCCGGGGTGGGGCAGCGCTCAGTGCACGGCGGCGGCCGTGTGTCTGCGGTGCCCCGGTTCCGGGCGGCGTACCCGTACCGGTCCGCCCTCCGTCCCTGGGGGTGTCACGTGGTACGTATCCGAGTCCTGGTGGTGGACGATCACCGCATCTTCGCCGAGTCGCTTGCCGCGGCCCTTGCGGCGGAGCCCGATGTGGACGTCGCCGCGGCCGGCAGCGGTCCCGCGGCGTTGCGCTGCCTGGAGCGGGCCGCGGCCGAGGGTCGCCGGTTCGACGTGATGCTCGTCGACGCGGACCTCGGGGCGTCGGCGACGGTCCCGGTGGCCCGCGCGGTGCCCGAAGGCGGCGGCGCGGACGGCCTGGTGGACGGCATCTCGCTGGTCGCGGGCGTGCGTTCGGGCCAGCCCGCGGTGCGTACCGTCGTGCTCGCCGAGAAGGACGACCCGCGCCGGGCCGCCCTCGCCCTCCAGGCCGGCGCGTCGGGCTGGGTCGCCAAGGACTGCTCCCTGCAACGGCTGCTCGCCGTCATCCGGGGCGTACTGCGCGACGAGACGCATCTGCCGCCCGCGCTGCTCACCGGGGTGCTGCGGGAGCTGACGGCCGCGCGCAAGCACCGCACCGAGTCGGAGCAGCTGGTCGAATCGCTCACCCCGCGCGAGCGCGAGGTGCTGCGCTGCATGGTGGCCGGGCTCGGCCGCAAGGCGGTCGCCGAGCGGCTGTTCCTGTCCCCCCACACCGTGCGCACCCACATGCAGAACGTGCTGGGCAAGCTGGGCGTGCACTCCACGCTCGCCGCCGTCGCGCTGGCCCGGCGGGCCGGCGTGGGACCGGCCGACCTAGCCGGGGATGTTGTCGAACGGGGCGGTCAACTGGCGTAGCAGCGCCGCCAGTTCACCCCGCTGGTTGCGGCTGAGCTCGCCGAGGATGGCGCGCTCCTGCTCAAGGAGCCCGGCGAGCGCCTGGTCGGCGCGGTCGCGTCCCTCGGGTGTGAGCCGCACCAGCACCCCGCGGCGGTCGCTGGGGTCGGGCAGCCGCTCGACCAGGCCCTTCTTGGCGAGCCTGTCGATCCGGTTGGTCATGGTGCCCGAGGTGACCAGGGTCTGGGTCAGCAGCTGCCCGGGGGAGAGCTGATAGGGGGCGCCCGCGCGCCGCAGCGACGTCAGGACGTCGAACTCCCAGGGCTCAAGACTGTGCTCGGCGAACGCGAGCCTGCGGGCCCGGTCGAGATGGCGGGCCAGCCTGCTGACCCGGCTCAGTACCTCAAGTGGTTCCACGTCGAGGTCCGGGCGCTCTCGGCGCCATGCTGCGACCAGTCGGTCGACCTCGTCCTCCATGTCGATCAGTGTAGTGGGTCCCTCGACGTGAAGTCTCTTGACGTCAAGATATATATCGAGCCACCATTGGGCATGGAGGGGCCGGGACGCCGTTCCGCTTCGGTCAGCCGCACGTGCAAGGGGGCTCGAACATGCATTCCGATTCTTCGTCTTCCTCGTCTACCTCGTCTACGTCGTGTTCTTCGTCGTCGTCACCTTCGCCTTCGTCGCCTTCGCCGTCGACCACACCGCCGGGGCCACCGGTGCCGCCAGGACCGCCGGTCTGGGACCCGCAGCAGTATCTGCGGCACGCCGGACACCGCACCCGCCCGTTTCTCGACCTGCTCACCCGCATACCCGAGCTCCCCGCGGCCGACGGCCTCTCCCCCCGGATCGCCGACCTCGGCTGCGGTCCCGGCAATGTCACCGCCCGCCTCGCCGACCGCTGGCCCGACGCCCGCATCACCGGGTTCGACCTGTCGCCGCAGATGCTCGCCCAGGCCGACAAGGACTACGCGGGCACGACCGCGGGCGGCGGCTGGCTCGACTTCCAGGTCGCCGACGCCACGAACTGGGTGCCCGGCGAACCGTACGACCTGATCGTCTCCAACGCGGCCCTGCAATGGGTGCCCAACCACCCCGATTCCTTCCCCGCCTGGATCGACGGCCTCACCCCGGGCGGCACCCTCGCCTTCCAGGTCCCCGGGAACTTCACCTCGCCCAGCCACGCCATCCTCGCCGAGCTCTGCGAGTCCCCGCGCTGGCGCAGCCGCCTCGGCGGCCACGGCCGACGCTATGTCCACATCCTGGAACCCGCCGACTACCTCACCGAACTCGCCGGCCTCGGCTGCGAGACCGATGCCTGGGAAACCGTCTACTGCCAGCTGCTCACCGGGCCCGACCCCGTCCTGGACTGGGTGAAGGGCACCGCGCTGCGGCCCGTGCTCACCGCCCTCGACGGCGACCAGCAGGCCATCGACGCACTGCTCACCGAATACCGGGACCGGCTGCGCGAGGCCTACCCGCCGGGCCCGCACGGGACGGTCTTCCCGTTCCGCCGCATCTTCGCCGTCGCCAGAAAGAAGTAGGAGGCCACCGGCCGTGCTCGTCGCCGTCGACCATGTGCAGCTCGCCGCCCCGCCGGGCAGCGAACCCCAGTTGAGGACGTACTACCAGGACGTCCTCGGCATGACCGAAATACCCAAGCCGCCGGTGCTCGCCGCCCGGGGCGGCTGCTGGTTCCAGTACGGCGCCGTCCAGCTCCACCTCGGCATCGAGGAAGGCTTCCGCCCCGCGCACAAGGCCCACCCCGGGCTGCGGGTGGCCGGCATCGAGCAGTACGCGCGCCGCCTCGAAGAACGCGGCGCGAAGGTCGTCTGGGACGACGCCCTGCCCGGCCACCAGCGCTTCTACTCCGAGGACCCGGTGGGCAACCGCCTGGAGTTCCTTGAGCCACTGGCCTGAAACGGAAGCGCCCTGCCCCTCGCGAGGAGGAGCAGGGCGCCCGGTGCCGCCGGTGGCGGTTTAGTAGATGCCGTACTTGTAGGTGTTCCAGCCGTAGCCGATCTTCACGCGGCTCTTGAACCCGCCGGTGCCGTCGGCGTCGTAGCGCCACAGGTTGCCGGAGGAGTCCACCGCGACGAGGTCGGTGCGGCCGTCGCCGGTCAGGTCGCCGGGGGCGGCGATCTTCCCGCCGCTGTACATGTCCCAGCCGTAGCCGATCTTCACCCGGCCCTTGAACGGGGTCTTCGGGTCGCCGGTGCCGGCGTAGAGGTACAGGTCACCGCCGGGCGTGCGGGCCAGCAGGTCGGCCTGCCCGTCCCCGTTGACGTCACCCGCGCCGAGCAGCTTGTCGTAGGCGTTCCAGCCGCCGCCGATGTCGACGCGCGAGTAGACACGGCTGCCCTCGCCGTTGCCCGGGTACAGGTACAGGTGGCCGTTGCCGGGCTGGCGGGCGAGCAGGTCGCCGTTGCCCTCGTTGGTCAGGTCGCCCACGCCGATGACGCTGTTGTAGATGCCCCAGCCGCCGCCGAGGTCCTTCCCGTCGACGTAGAGCTCCCCGTCGGTGGTGACCTCAAGGAGGTCGGCCCAGCGGGACGCGGTGAGCGAGGACGCCAGGGCGATGTAGTGCGCCCCGTTCCAGCCGCCCGCGGGGCCGGCGCTGGCGGCCGACAGCTCGCCGTTGCCCCGGCCGTAGTACGAGGAGAGCGTCCCGTTGGCGTCGAGGCCCACCAGGTCGTTCTTGCCGTACGCAGGGTTGCCGCCGCTGCCGGCGAAATCGGAGCCCTGCCAGCCCTTGCCCCCCGCGGTGTGGGGCTTGAGCGTGCCGTCGCCATTACCCGCGTAGAACCAGGCCTGGCCGGACGTGTCACGGGCAAGCAGGTCGCCGAGGCCGTCGCCGCTCTGGTCGTCCACGCCGATGATCTGGTTGAAGCCGTCCCAGCCGTAGCCGACCTTCACGCCGGCGGCCAGCGGGTCGGCCGCGTTGCCGGTGCCCGCGTAGAAGTACAGGTCACCGCTGGGTGTGCGGCCGTAGACGTCGCCCAGGCCGTCGCCGTTCGCGTCGTTGGCGCCGACGATCTGGTCGTACCGGTCCCAGCCGGAGCCGACCTTGCGGCCCGTCGTGAAGGGGGCGCTGAGGCTGCCGGTGCCCGTGTAGAGGTAGAGGTCGCCGCCCGGGGTGCGGGCCAGCAGGTCGGGCAGCCCGTCACCGCTGACGTCACCGGCGGAGACGACCTTGTTGAACATGTTCCAGCCGCCGCCGGACCAGCTGCCGGGGCCCACACCGGAGGAGGTGGTGACGTCGGCGTGCAGCGTCAGCGTCCCGGTCGGGGACAGGTCGAGCACCTCGGGAGCGGACCCTCCACCGAGGTCGCCCGGGTTGATCAGGTCCTTGTAGGTGCCCAGGTTGTTGGCGAACAGCGCGTTCGGCTTGCCGTTCCCGACAGCGAGGTACAGCCGGTCGTCCAGCCACCGGGTCAACAGGTCGCTGTAGCCGTCGTTGTCCGGGTCGAACCGGGGCTTCGCCTTGACCGGCGCGTTGGCGACGGCAGAGCGCGGGGCCTTGCGCGCGTCCTTGGGAACGTCCTTGCGGGCGTCCTTGTCGGCGGCGGCCGGGCGGGGAAGCGTCAGCGTCGGCGGCGCGGTGGCCGCGCGCGGCGCGGGCGCGGGTGTCGCGTGCGGGGCGCCGCCGTCGGCCGCCGCCGGGCCCGCGAGCAGCATGCCCGCAGACAGGACGATGGCGGTGCAGGCCGCGAGGCGACCGGCGCGCTGGGTGCGCACAGAGGACAAAATTCCCCCCATGGGAATAAGCGGGTGTATTCGGGGGGAACGGGATTCGCTGCGTATTCGTCGTCGCGTGAAGGCGCGGAAAAGGCGCGGCGTCTGGCCGCGGCCGCGCAACGGGCCATCAAAAGTGGTGGCGCGCGAAGAATGGCGAACATCCCCCCCGGGACTTTCGGTGAAGACTACAGCTGTTTTCCGTGCAGCTGAAGTGAAAAGCGTGGCCGATGTTGCCGACGGCACGCCGTGTCGAAGACGTCGTCACCGATGCCCTTGGGGGGAGGGGAGGGTCACTTCTTGCGGTGCCCTATGAGGCGCGGTTTCGGTTCGAGACCGTCCAGGCCGTGCCAGGCCAGGTTCACCAGATGCGCCGCGACTTCCGCCTTGCCGGGCTTGCGCTCGTCCAGCCACCACTGGCCGGTCAGCGCCACCATGCCGACCAGCGCCTGTGCGTACAGCGGCGCCAGTTTCGCGTCGAATCCGCGGGCCTTGAACTCCAGGCCCAGAATGTCCTCGACCTGGGTGGCGATGTCGGAGATCAGCGAGGCGAAAGTGCCGGTCGACTGGGCGACGGGGGAGTCGCGGACCAGAATGCGGAATCCGTCCGTATACGTCTCGATGTAGTCGAGCAGGGCGAAAGCGGCCTGCTCCAGCAGTTCGCGGGGATGGCCCGCGGTCAGCGCGCCCGTGACCCCGTCGAGCAGCGAACGCATTTCCCGGTCCACGACCACCGCGTACAGGCCCTCCTTGCCGCCGAAGTGCTCGTACACCACCGGCTTGGAGACCCCGGCCTTCGCGGCGATCTCCTCGACGGAGGTGCCCTCGAAGCCCTTCTCGGCGAAGAGCGTGCGACCGATGTCCAGCAACTGCTCCCGGCGCGCCGCCCCGGTCATCCGCGTCCTGGGTGCGCGTCGGGGTTTCGCGGCCGAGCCGGAGGGTGCAGCCGTGCGGGAGGAACCAGTGGTGCTGGTGGTACGGGTGGTGCTGGAGTCGGTCGCCACGTCGTCCATCATGCCGCCTCGGCGGCCTTCTCCTCGCCCCGGGACCGGCCGCCCTCGTTCCGCTTGGAGTCGATACGGGCCGCGCTCGGCCAGCGCACGTCGTACGCCAGACCCAGCTGCTCGCACCAGCGGATGATCCGGGCACTGGAGTCGATCTGGCCCCGCATCACCCCGTGCCGCGCCGACGTCGGGTCCGCGTGGTGCAGGTTGTGCCAGGACTCGCCGCAGGACAGGACCGCGAGCCACCACACGTTGCCGCTGCGGTCACGCGACTTGAAGGGACGCTTGCCCACCGCGTGGCAGATCGAGTTGATCGACCACGTCACATGGTGCAGCAGCGCCACCCGCACCAGCGAGCCCCAGAAGAACGCCGTGAACGCGCCCCACCACGACATCGTCACCAAACCTCCCACCAGCGGCGGGATCGCGAGCGAGAGCATCGTCCAGAAGACGAAGTCGCGCGAGATGCGGCGGATCGCCGGGTCCGCGAGGAGATCCGGCGCGTACTTCTCCTGCGAGGTCTGCTCCTCGTCGAACATCCACGCGATGTGCGCCCACCACAGGCCCTTCATCAGCGCGGGCAGCGTCTCACCGAAACGCCACGGCGAATGCGGGTCGCCCTCCGAGTCGGAGAACTTGTGGTGCCTGCGGTGGTCGGCCACCCAGCGCACCAGCGGCCCCTCGACGGCCATCGAGCCCGCGACCGCCAACGCGATCCGCAGCGGCCGCTTCGCCTTGAACGAACCGTGCGTGAAATAGCGGTGGAAGCCGATCGTGATGCCGTGGCAGCCCAGGTAGTACATGAAGACGAGAAGGCCGAGATCGAGCCAGCTCACCCCCCAGCCCCAGGCCAGCGGCACCGCCGCGAGCAGGGCCACGAAGGGCACCGTGATGAAGAGGAGCAGAGCGATCTGTTCGATGGAGCGTTTGTTCTCGCCGCCCAGCGTGGCGGAGGGCGGCGGGGTCTCGTCCGGCGACGTACGCAGATCGGGACTTGTGGTCATGGGGACTACCCCCGGCAGGGTGAGGAAAACGAGCGGAATCGCCCGGCTACGGTTGCGTAACCTACGGCAACGTAAGTATGGCAGTGCCGTGGCCGGGGACAAGAGCCCGTGACGGCGGGGCGGAATGGGACACCTATCCTGGGTGTCGTCGGACAGCGCGGTCCGCAAGCCTCCAGAACCCTCCAGACGTGCTCAAACACTGCAAGGAGCCGCACCTGTGAGCAGTGCCGACCAGACCCCCGCCGCCAGCAACGAGCTGCGCGCCGACATCCGCCGACTGGGTGACCTCCTGGGCGAGACCCTCGTCCGACAGGAGGGCCCCGAGCTCCTTGAGCTCGTCGAGCGGGTCCGCGCGCTGACCCGCAGCGACGGCGAAGCCGCCGCCGACCTGCTCGGCGGCACCGAAGTGGAGACCGCCGCCAAGCTGGTGCGCGCCTTCTCCACCTACTTCCACCTGGCCAACGTGGCCGAACAGGTCCACCGCGGCCGCGAACTGCGCGCCCACCGGGCCGCCGAGGGCAGCCTCCTCGCCCGCACCGCGGACATGCTCAAGGACGGCGACCCCGAGCACGTACGCAACAGCGTCAAGAACCTCAACGTGCGGCCGGTCTTCACCGCCCACCCCACCGAGGCCGCCCGCCGCTCCGTCCTGAACAAGCTGCGCCGCATCGCCGAACTCCTCGAAACCCCGGTCATCGAGTCCGACCGGCGCCGCCACGACCTGCGCCTGGCCGAGAACATCGACCTGATCTGGCAGACCGACGAGCTGCGCGTCGTACGCCCCGAACCCGCCGACGAGGCCCGCAACGCCATCTACTACCTCGACGAGCTGCACGCCGGCGCCGTCGGGGACGTACTGGAAGACCTCGCGGCGGAACTCGAACGGGTCGGCGTCGAGCTGCCGCCCGGCACCCGCCCGCTCACCTTCGGCACCTGGATCGGCGGCGACCGCGACGGCAACCCCAACGTGACCCCCTCGGTCACCTGGGACGTCCTGATCCTCCAGCACGAGCACGGCATCAACGACGCGCTCGACATGATCGACCACCTGCGCGGCCTGCTCTCCAACTCCATCCGCTACGCCGGCGCCACCGAGGAACTGCTCGCCTCGCTCCAGGCCGACCTCGCAGCACTCCCCGAGATCAGCCCCCGCTACAAGCGGCTCAACGCCGAAGAGCCCTACCGGCTCAAGGCCACCGCCATCCGGCAGAAGCTCGTCCACACCAAGGACCGCCTCGCCAAGGGCACCCCGCACCAGCCGGGCCGCGACTACCTCGGCACCGCCGAACTCCTCGCCGACCTCACCCTCATCCAGACCTCCCTGCGCGAACACCGCGGCGCGCTGTTCGCCGACGGCCGCATGGACCGCCTGATCCGGACCCTGTCCGCGTTCGGCCTCCAGCTCGCCACCATGGACGTACGCGAGCACGCCGACGCCCACCACCACGCGCTCGGCCAGCTCTTCGACCGGCTCGGCGAGGAGTCCTGGCGCTACGCCGACATGCCGCGCGACTACCGGCAGAAGCTCCTCGCCAAGGAGCTCCGCTCGCGCCGCCCGCTCGCCCCCACCCCGGCCCCGCTGGACGCGGCCGGCGAGAAGACCCTCGGCGTCTTCGGCACCATCAAGGAAGCCTTCGAACGGTTCGGGCCCGAGGTCATCGAGTCGTACATCATCTCGATGTGCCAGGGCGCCGACGACGTGTTCGCCGCGGCCGTACTCGCCCGCGAGGCCGGCCTGCTCGACCTGCACGGCGGCTGGGCCAAGATCGGCATCGTGCCGCTCCTGGAGACCACCGACGAGCTGCGCGCCGCCGACGTCATCCTCGACGAGATGCTGGCCGACCCCTCCTACCGGCGCCTCGTCTCGCTGCGGGGTGACGTCCAGGAGGTCATGCTCGGCTACTCCGACTCCTCCAAGTTCGGCGGCATCACCACCTCCCAGTGGGAGATCCACCGCGCCCAGCGCCGGCTGCGCGACGTCGCCCACCGCTACGGCGTACGACTGCGGCTCTTCCACGGCCGCGGCGGCACCGTCGGCCGCGGCGGCGGCCCCTCGCACGACGCGATCCTCGCCCAGCCGTGGGGCACCCTCGAAGGCGAGATCAAGGTCACCGAGCAGGGCGAGGTCATCTCCGACAAGTACCTCATCCCGTCCCTGGCCAGGGAGAACCTGGAGCTGACCGTCGCGGCCACGCTCCAGGCCTCCGCCCTGCACACCGCGCCCCGCCAGTCCGACGAGGCGCTGGCCCGCTGGGACGCGGCCATGGACACGGTGTCCGACGCGGCGCACTCCGCCTACCGGCGGCTCGTCGAGGACCCGGACCTTCCGGCGTACTTCTTCGCGTCCACGCCCGTCGACCAGCTCGCCGAGCTGCACCTCGGCTCCCGGCCCTCGCGCCGGCCCGACTCCGGTGCCGGACTCGACGGGCTCCGGGCCATCCCCTGGGTGTTCGGCTGGACCCAGTCCCGGCAGATCGTGCCCGGCTGGTTCGGCGTCGGCTCCGGGCTCAAGGCGCTGCGGGAGGCCGGGCTCGGGGAGGTCCTTGAGGAGATGAGCGAGCGGTGGCACTTCTTCCGCAACTTCCTCTCCAACGTGGAGATGACGCTCGCGAAGACGGACCTGCGGATCGCCCGGCACTACGTCGACACGCTCGTGCCGGACGAGCTCAAGCACGTGTTCGCGACGATCGAGGCGGAGCACGAGCTGACGGTGCGGGAAGTCCTGCGGATCACCGGGAGCGATGAACTCCTCGGTACGCACCCGGTGTTGCAGCAGACCTTCGCAATCCGGGACGCGTATCTGGACCCGATCTCCTATCTCCAGGTCGCCCTTCTCGCCCGTCAGCGGGCGGCGGCCGACCGGGGCGAGGCTCCGGACCCGTTGCTCTCCCGAGCCCTTCTCCTCACGGTGAATGGTGTGGCGGCGGGTCTGCGCAACACGGGCTGAGTTTCGCCCCTCCCCGCCCCTTCCCTCAACCCTCCGGGGGCGGGAGGGGGCGGCTAGCCCCCCCGGGCGGGGGCTCCGCCCCCTGCACCCCCGTTCACGCCTGAACGGCGCTCGTCCTCAAACGCCGGACGGGCTGAGGATGCCCAGGCCGCCCCGCATCGAGCAGCTGGGTGCGCGGGAAACGGGCAGGGGACGGTATTTGGGGGCGCGGGGAACGGCGCGAGCAACCACGCACGGTCCGCGCCCGAAGGCCGGTCTTTCAAGGGGCGCGGGGAACGGCGCGGGAAGCGACCACGGCCCGCAGGGGGCGAAGGTATTGGGGGCGCGGGGAACGGCGCGAGCAACCACGCACGGTCCGCGCCCGAAGGCCGGTCTTTCAAGGGGCGCGGGGAACGGCGCGGGAAGCGATCACGGCCCGCAGGGGCGAAGGTATTTGGGGGCGCGGGGAACTGCGCGAGCAACCACGCACGGTGCGCGCTCGAAAGCCGGTCTCTCCAGGGGCGCGGGGGACCGCAAGCGTGGGGGCCGGGCTACAGGGCGATGAAGGCCGCCGCCATCGCGCCGGCCCCGGCCACCCCCACCGCCCACGCCGTCCGCGGCATCCGCAAACCCCCCGCTATCAGCAGCGACGCCAGGAGCAACGCTCCGGACAGCGGCAGCCAGGCGTACAGGAGGCCCGCGGCCCCGCTGCGTACCGCCTGGTCGGAGTCCGGTTTGACCACCACCGGCAGCCGCTCACCCGCCCGGGCCGCCACCGATTCGGCAATCGTCACGCGCGGGTGCGCCGAGGAGCCGGAAGACGGCTGGTAGCGGCCGGTGCAGACGTCGTCCGCGCAGCCCGTCACCGTCAACGTGCCATGGTCGCGGCCCTTGGCGAGCACCACGTGCTGGGCCGTGCCCCACGACGACCAGAACCCGGCCACCACGACCAGCGCGGCGACCAGTGCCATCGCGCCCCGCCGCACAAACAGCAGGAAGGTACCGCTCCGCTTCGTCATGGGGCGCGATCCTGACGGGTGTGAACGCGCTCAGTCAACCTGAGCCCAACGATCCGCGTCAGGAGTTGTACGTCGACTGGGCCCGCTCAAGGCCCTCGATCACCAGCGCCTCGGCCGCGTCCGCCGCCCGGTCCACGAAGTAACCCAGCTCCTTGCGCTCGGCGGAGGAGAAGTCCTTCAGGACGAAGTCCGCCACCTGCATCCGCCCGGGCGGACGCCCGATCCCGAACCGCACCCGGTGATAGTCCGCACCCAGCGACTTGGTGATCGACTTCAGACCGTTGTGCCCGTTGTCCCCGCCGCCCAGCTTCAGCCGCAGCACCCCGTAGTCGATGTCCAACTCGTCATGAAGCACCACGATGTTGGCGACCGGCACCTTGTAGAAGTCGCGCAGCGCCGTCACCGGACCGCCCGACAGGTTCATGTACGACAGCGGCTTCGCGAGCACCACCCGGCGGTTGAACGGACCGGGCGGACCGATCCGGCCCTCCACGACCTGCGCACGCGCCTTGTGCGCCTTGAACTTCCCGCTGATGCGCTCCGCGAGCAGATCAGCGGCCATGAACCCGACGTTGTGCCGGTTCGCCGCGTACTCGGGACCCGGATTGCCCAGGCCCACGATCAGCCAGGGCGCGTTCGCGTCGGTCGTCATGTCGGTCGCCATGGGGGCTGCGTCTCCTCAGATGCGTACACAGGAAAACGGGGCGGCAGGCCAAGTGTGGCCCGCCGCCCCGTCGAAGTCCGTGCCCGGCACGGAACTCAGGCAGAGCGTACGGCTCAGGCCTCGGCGCCCTCGGCCTCGGCGTCGGCAGCCGGCTCCTCGGCCTGCGCCGACAGGATCTGGATGACGACCGCCTCGGGGTCGGTGGCCAGGGTCGTGCCGGACGGCAGCTCGACGTCCTTCGCGAGGATCGCGGCGCCGGCCTCAAGGCCCGCGATGGAGACGGTGACGGAGGTCGGGATGTGGGTGGCCTCGGTCTCGACGGAGAGCGTGTTCAGCACGTTCTCGACGAGGAAGCTGCCCGGGGCCAGGTCGCCCTCGGTCTCGACCGCGACCTCGACCGTGACCTTCTCGCCCTTCTTGACGAGCAGCAGGTCGACGTGGACCAGGTAGCCCTTGATGGCGTCACGCTGGACGGCCTTCGGGATGGCGAGCTCGGTCTTGCCGTCGATGTCCAGGGACAGCAGAACGTTCGGCGTACGCAGCGCGAGCAGCAGCTCGTGGCCCGGCAGGGTCACGTGAACCGGCTCGGTGCCGTGACCGTAGATGACACCGGGAACCTTGTTCTCACGGCGGATGCTGCGGGCGGCGCCCTTGCCGAAGCTGGAACGGACGTCGGCGGCGAGCTTGACCTCGGACATGTGCACTCCTCGTAGAAAGTGAAAGGCGAACCAGAAAAACCAGAAAAGGGGGGTCACCCGGCCACGACTGGCCTGCTACGAAGAGCGCGTCGATAACGGACCGCCGTACCTCAGGTACGGCCTCCCTCGCCGAGCAACTGCCCCAGACTACCCGGCCACCCCCCGACCGCCCAATTGGATCAGCCGGGCCCACCCGCCTATCAATGCAGCCGCCATAGGTGTTCCCCTATCCTTGCTGCTCATGGACCTGCTGCTGCACCTCAGGTACTTCCGCACCGTCGCCGAGGAACAGCACTTCGGCCGCGCCGCCGAACGCCTGCGCGTCGCCCAGCCCTCCCTCTCGCAGCGCATCCAGCGCCTGGAACGCGAACTCGGCGTCCGCCTCCTGGACCGCGGCCGCACCGGCGCCACCCTCACCCCCGCCGGGCGTCTCGTGCTGGCCGAAACCGACACCCTCCTGGACGCCGCCGACCGGCTCCGCACCCTCGTCGGCCGCGTCAAGGGCGGCGCCGCCGGCACCCTGCGCGCCGCCGTACCGCCCCAGCTCGGCGGCGCCACCGTCGCCGCACTCCTCACCGCCTACCGCGAACGCAGCCCCGGCGGCGAACTCGACCTGCGCGAACTCCCCACCGCCGAAATCACCGCCGAACTCGCCGCGGGCACCCTCGACGCCGGCATCGTCCGCCACCCCTGCCCCGCCACAGGGCTCGGCTTCGGCCCCCAGCTCCACCAGCCACTCGGCGCCCTCCTCGCCGACCAGGACCCCCTCGCCCAGCACACCGACATCGACGTACGCGACCTCGACGGCCGCGAACTCCTCCTCTTCCCCCGCGCCACCGCCCCCGCCCTCCACGACGAAACCCTCACCGCCTGCGCCCGCCACGGCTGCACCCCCAGCGCCGTACGCGAAGTCGCCGGCATCGAGTTCACCCACGCCCTCATCCTGTCCGGCACCCACGTCGTCGCCCTCGTGCCGCGCCCCGCCCCCGAACCCGGCACCACCTGGCGCCCCCTGCGCGCCAACCCCCTGACCTGGCGCACCTCCACCGCCTGGCCCGCCGGACGCGACGGGCCCGCCGTCCGCCTGTTCACCGACACCGCCCACGACGTCCTGCGCGAACACGCCGGACTCGTCCCCACCGCACCCCAGCGGCGCCTGTTCCCCCGCCCCGCATCGGAGTTCCCGCTGTGACCGTGAACATCCCCGGCCCCGTAGGCGGCCGCATCACCGCCGCCTTCACCGATGCCGGGACCACCGGAACGCTCTGCGCCACCGACATCGACACCGGCGACACCGTCGGGCTGGGCGCCGACACCCCCGTCTGCACCGCCAGCGTCCACAAGCTGTGCCTCGTCGCCACCCTCTACCGCGAAGCCGCGGCGGGCCGCGTCGACCCCACCACCCCCCTCGACATCCCCGCCGAGGCCCGCGCCCCCGGCCCCACCGGGCTCGCCGTCATGCGCGACGCCGCCCGGCTCTCCCTGCGCGACCTCGCCTCCCTCGCCATCGCCGTGAGCGACAACGCCGCCGCCGACCTCCTCTGGGACCACCTCGGCCTCGACACCGTCAACGCCACCATGAACGCCCTCGGCCTCACCCGCACCATCGCCGTCCACAACCAGGCCGGGCTCTACGCCACGATGCTCGCCGACGCCGGCGAGGGCGGCCCCGCCGCACTCGTCGACCCCGCCGCCGTGGCCCGCCTCGCCGTCCTCGACCCCGCCCGCACCAACCGCTCCACCGCACGCGAGATGACCACCCTGCTCGGCGCCGTCTGGCGCGATGAGGTCTGCGGCGGGCAGTGGGGCGAGGAACTGCGTGCCGTGCTCGGCGTCCAGGCCTGGAGCCACCGGCTCGCCTCCGGCTTCCCCTTCGACGACGTACGCGTCAGCGGCAAGACGGGGTCGCTGCCGACGCAGCGGCACGAGGCGGGGGTCGTGGAGTATCCCGACGGCGGGCGGTACGCCGTCGCCGTCTTCACCCGGGCGGCGTCGACGGCGGCGACGTTGCCTGCGGCCGATGCGGGGGTCGGGCGTGCGGCCCGGATCGCGGTCGACGCGCTGCGAGCCCGAGGCAGCGAACCCCCTGGCTGACCCGGGCCCCACCCCGCGCCACGCCGCCGGCGCACCACAACCTCCGAACCCCGGCCCCCCCAACCCCGCGTGCGTCTGCGGACCGTGCCCGCGTCTCGCGCCGTTCCCCGCGCCCCAACTTCGTGTGCGTCTGCGGGCCGTGCCCGGCTGGTCGCGCAGTTCCTCGCGGCCCTAACCCCGTGTGCGTCTGCGGGCCGTGTGCGGCTGGTCGCGCAGTTCCCCGCGCCCCTAACCCCGTGTGTGTCTGCGGGCCGTGTGCGGCTGGTCGCGCAGTTCCTCGCGCCCCTAACTTCGTGTGCGTCTGCGGGCCGTGCGCGGCTGGTCGCGCAGTTCCCCGCGCCCCCTACCCCGCTCGCGTCTGCGGACCGTGCTCGCGTCTCGCGCCGGTTCCCGCGCGTCTGACGCAGCTGATCTTGGCAGGGTGCTCGCTCCAGGCAACCTCAGCCCGTCCGGCGTTTGAGGACGAGCGCCTTTCGGGCGCGAAAGGGGTCTGGGGCGGAGCCCCAGGAGTGTGTACCTCAGCCACTTCCACCCCCGGAGGGTTTCGGGAAGGGGCGGGGTGGGGTGGAGCCTCCCGGGGTCAGCCGGGATGCGGCGAAGGGCCGCGTCCTCTTGCTCGACGCGGCCCTTCGCCGTACAGCTACAGCTACAACTACCCGCTAGTTCTCCTCGAAGAGACTCGTCACCGAGCCGTCCTCGAACACCTCACGCACGGCCCGCGCGATCGACGGCGCGATCGACAGCACCGTGATCTTGTCGAGCTCCAGGTCGGACGGGTCCGGCAGCGTGTTCGTGAACACGAACTCGCTCACCTTGGAGTTCTTCAGACGGTCCGCGGCCGGACCCGACAGGATGCCGTGCGTCGCCGTCACGATGACGTCCTCCGCACCGTGCGCGAACAACGCGTCCGCCGCCGCACAGATCGTGCCACCCGTGTCGATCATGTCGTCCACCAGGACGCAGACGCGGCCCTTCACATCACCGACGACCTCGTGCACCGTCACCGTGTTCGCGACGTCCTTGTCACGGCGCTTGTGCACGATCGCCAGCGGCGCGTCCAGACGGTCGCACCAGCGGTCGGCGACCCGGACGCGGCCGGCGTCCGGGGAGACGATCGTCAGCTTCGAGCGGTCGACCTTCGCGCCCACGTAGTCCGCGAGGACCGGAAGCGCGGTCAGGTGGTCGACCGGACCGTCGAAGAAGCCCTGGATCTGGTCCGTGTGCAGGTCCACCGTGAGGATGCGGTCCGCGCCCGCCGTCTTCAGGAGGTCCGCCACCAGACGCGCCGAGATCGGCTCACGGCCCTTGTGCTTCTTGTCCTGGCGGGCATAGCCGTAGGACGGAATGATCACGGTGATGGATCGCGCCGACGCCCGCTTCAGGGCATCGATCATGATCAACTGTTCCATGATCCACTTATTGATCGGAGCCGTGTGGCTCTGGATCAGGAAGCAGTCCGCACCACGCGCCGACTCCTGGAAACGAACGTAGATCTCACCGTTCGCGAAGTCGAAGGCCTTCGTCGGCACGAGGCCCACACCCAACTGGTGCGCAACCTCCTCGGCCAGCTCGGGGTGGGCGCGGCCGGAGAAGAGCATCAGCTTCTTCTCGCCGGTCGTCTTGATCCCGGTCACAGCACAGTCTCCTCAGACGTGTTCGATGCTGCTGCGCCCGCGCGGTCCCTCTCGCGGCGAGCCAGCCGAATATGTGCACCTATCACGGTAGCCCGTGAAAGACGCATCCGAATCCGGTCAGTTCTCCCCAGCCGGACGCTCGGCCGCAGCCTGAGCGGCCTGCGCGGCAGCACTTCCCGGACGCTTGCGCTCCACCCAACCCTCGATATTCCGCTGCTGGCCACGGGCCACGGCCAGCGAACCCGCCGGCACATCCTTCGTGATCACCGAACCCGCGGCGGTGTAAGCACCGTCCCCCACTGTGACGGGCGCAACAAACATGTTGTCCGAACCCGTCTTGCAGTGTGAGCCGATCGTCGTGTGGTGCTTGGCCTCACCGTCATAGTTCACGAACACGCTCGCCGCGCCGATGTTCGTGTACTCGCCGATCGTCGCGTCCCCCACGTACGACAGATGCGGAACCTTCGTCCCCTCACCGATCGTCGCGTTCTTCGTCTCGACGTACGTACCGACCTTCGCCTTCGCACCCAGCCGCGTACCCGGCCGCAAATAGGCGAACGGACCGACCGTCGCGCCCTCGCCCACCTCCGAGTCGTACGACACCGCGTTGTCCACCCGCGCGTCCCGGCCCACCACCGTGTTGGCCAGACGGGAATTCGGACCGACCTCGGCGCCCGAAGCCAGATGCGTCGTACCGATCAGCTGCGTCCCCGGGTGCACGACCGCGTCCTGCTCGAAGGTCACCTGCACATCCACGAACGTCGTCGCCGGATCCACCACCGTCACACCCGCGAGCATCGCCCGCTCCAGCAGACGGTCATTCAGGAGCCGACGCGCCTCCGCCAGCTGCACCCGGTTGTTGATCCCCAGGATCTGCCGGAAGTCCGCCGCAAGCGACGCACCGACCCGGTGCCCCGCCTCCCGCAGGATCCCGAGCACATCCGTCAGGTACTCCTCGCCCTGGCTGTTGTCCGTACGCACCTTGCCGAGCGCGTCCGCGAGGAGCGCCCCGTCGAACGCGAACACACCGGAGTTGATCTCACGGATCGCGCGCTGCGCCTCGGTCGCGTCCTTGTGCTCCACGATCGCGGTGACCGCGCCCGAGACGTCGTCCCGCACGATGCGGCCGTAGCCCGTCGAGTCGGTGACCTCGGCCGTCAGCACGGTGACCGCATTGCGGTCCGACTCGTGCGTACGGGCCAGCTCCGCCAGCGTCGCGCCGGTCAGCAGCGGGGTGTCGCCGCACACCACGACGACCGTGCCCTCGATGGACTGGCCCAGCTCCTCAAGCGCCATCCGGACCGCGTGCCCGGTGCCGTTCTGCTCGTACTGGACCGCGGTGCGCACGTCGGCGTCGACCGCGCCGAGGTGGGCAGTGACCTGCTCGCGGGCGTGGCCGACGACCACGACCAGGTGCTCGGGGTCCAGCTCACGGGCGGCGGCGACGACATGGCCGACGAGCGAACGCCCGCAGATCTCGTGCAGAACCTTGGGAGTGGCCGACTTCATGCGGGTGCCCTCACCCGCGGCGAGGACGACGACGGCGGCCGGGCGGGTTGCGCTCACGGAGGTGCCCTTCGGCTTCGGGGGGTGGACACCCGAAGGATACCGGGGGGTTTCGCGGATGAAATCTGGGTGGGGGCTGGGGAAATGCGGCGGGTCCTGACGAGAAACGTCAGGACCCGTTGTCTGGGCTCCCCCATCAGGATTTGAACCTGAACAGACGGTACCAAAAACCGTAGTGCTGCCTGATTACACCATGGGGGATTAAACCCGGCTGAACCAGACATTGGGTCAGGTCGCCGGACCAGCACCCAACACTATGCCGTACCAAGTGCCTTCCATGCGACGGTAGAGATCGGCGCTTTTGGTCACGTAGATCACGAGGCAGCCCCGGTACGTCTCTGCGACGTTCTTTCGCTTCGTGCGCGGGTTGTGTCTCTTGAGTGTGGCCCGCTTGAAGGCTGAGGCGTCCACTCCCGCCAGGCGGGCCCAGAAGCGCTCGGCTTCAAAGACGTCCGCCGACTCGTGGATGCTCACGCGGAAGTGCATCCGCTCCCGCGTGACGCCCAGAAGGTCGAGCCAGTCGAGGTAGACCTTGATCACGTCGGGGTCGCTGTTGATGAATTGGAGGCACCCGCTGCGGCGGTAGGTTTTGTCCTTGGCACCCTCGGCCCAGTACAGGCCGACGCCGACGAGGAAAAGCTCGCGATCCGACAGCTTTCCCACCCGGTCGCGAGCCGCCGCCTTCGTTGCCAGGCGCTCGTTGTCCTGCGCGGCCCGGAGCCGGGCGAGCCCGTCATTCATCAAGCCGCGCCGCTCCTCGTCCGTGTAGCGAGGTCCCGGCTTGGGGAGGTCGCGGACCCACAGGGATATGGAGCTCTTCGAGCAGCCCAGCTCGACCTGGATCTGGTCGTACGTCATGCCCTGCGTGCGGAGTTCACGCGCCCGGGCGCGGAGGTCGTCCTTGGCGTTGGGGCGTTTGGTCCACTCGGGGGCGGGCTCGCCGTTCAGGAGGCGGTTCAGGAGGTCGTTGTTGTCGACGAACAGGCGGTCGCGGATCTGGCGGCGGCTGAGTCCTTCGCGGCGCAGCGCGATCGCTTGTCGGCGCAGTCCTTCGAAGTCGGCGTATTTGCCGGGTGTGGTCGATGTCATACGGACACGCTCGTCCGGAATGCGGACGTCCGGTCGAATACCGGGGCGGTTCACTACATCGTGGGATTGACCGCTATTTCTGGCGTGTTCGATGGGGCGTCGTGCCGTGGATGGCCGTGGAAAAGCCGGAGGAGAATCGTTCGCGGCCGCCCGTAGGCTGGGAGCCATGACCGCAACGGGGGCTGACCGGCGAGCCACGGGGTTGACCTCCCGTGGCCGTGGCTGGTGGTGGTGGGAGCGCAGGCGCAGCGCGGTGCTGGACGTCTCGCTCGGGGTGCTGTCCGCGCTGGAGTGCGCGGTGGAGGGTGTGGGTTTCGCGAGGGACGCGGGGCTTCCGGTGCCGGCCGGGGTGCTGCTCGGTCTGGTGGCGGGCATGTCGTTGGTGTTGCGGCGGCGGTGGCCGATCGCGGTGGTGCTGGTCTCGATCGCGGTGACCCCGGCGAGCATGGGTTTTCTGCTGAGCGTGGTGGGTCTGTACACGCTGGCCGCGTCGGAGGTGCCGCGGCGGATCACGGCGGCGCTGGCGGGGATGTCGGTGGCGGGGACGTTCATCGTCACGTTCGTACGGATGCATCAGAGCGTGGCGCAGGGGGATTACGACCCGGGGCGTTGGTACGTGCCGATGGTGTCGGTCGTGATGTCGCTGGGGATTTCGGGTCCGCCACTGTTGTACGGGCTGTATATAGGGGCGCGGCGGCGGCTGATGGAGTCGTTGCGGGAACGCGCGGATTCGCTGGAGCGGGAGTTGTCCTTGCTCGCGGACCGGGCGGAGGAGCGGGCGGAGTGGGCGCGTACGGAGGAGCGGACGCGCATCGCCCGTGAGATGCATGACGTGGTGGCGCACCGGGTGTCGTTGATGGTGGTGCATGCTGCGGCATTGCAGGCGGTGGCGCGCAAGGATCCGGAGAAGGCCGTGAAGAACGCCGCGTTGGTGGGGGACATGGGGCGTCAGGCGTTGACGGAGTTGCGGGAGATGTTGGGGGTGCTGCGGACGGCCGATCAGCAGCGGGGGGCGGTACGGGTGGACCCGGTGCCGCTCGCGGCGGTGGGGGCGGCGGCCGCGGCGGCTGCGGCGGCCGCGGAGGAGGGGCCCTGTCTTGCGGACATCGAGGCGCTGGTGGGGCAGTCCCGTGAGGCCGGGATGGTGGTGGAGCTGATGGTGCGGGGGCAGGCGCGGGGGTGTGACGCGCTGGTGGAGCAGACGGCGTGCCGGGTGGTGCAGGAGGCGCTGACCAATGTGCACAAGCATGCGGCGGGCGCGAAGGTGATGGTGCGGCTGGCCTATCGGGAGGCCGAGGTCGCGATGCAGGTGGAGAACGGGCCTGCGGACGGGGTCACGGCGGACGCGGGGTTGCCCAGTGGGGGCAACGGGTTGGTGGGGATGCGGGAGCGGGTGCTTGCGCTGGGTGGGGTGTTTGTGTCGGGGCCGACGGATGCGGGGGGGTTTCGGGTGTCGGCCGTGTTGCCCGATGCGGTGCGGGTGGTTCCGTAGGGGTGTTTGCCCACCCTCCCCCAAGCTCTTAAGGAGCAGGGGGACCCCCATCCCGTGCGGCTACTTGAGGGTGCGGCTCCCTGGGGCTGCGCCCCAGACCCCATGCGGGGGCTCCGCCCCCTGCACCCCCGTTCGCGCCTGAACGGCGCTCGTCCTCAATCGCCGGACGGGCTGAAGATGCCCGACCTGGCCAGCACCGACCCTGCCAGGGGCGCGGGGAACTGCGCGAGCAACCACGCACGGTCCGCGGCCGAAAGACGGTCCTCAGGGGGCGCGGGGAACTGCGCGGATCCCGGGTGGGTGGGGCGGTCAGGATGGTGGGGCGGTCAGGATGGGGTGAGGCGGATGGGCTGGGTGCCGGTGATGAGGGTGTTCAGGGCGTGGTCGATGTCGGGGCCGAGGTACCAGTCACCGGTGTGGTCGAGGGAGTAGACACGCCCCTGCGCGTCGATGGCGAGGACGGCCTGCTGGTCGCCCTCTTCGCCGAGCGGGGCGATGTCGGTTTCGAGGGCGCGCCCGAGGTCGGCCAGGGTGCGGGCGAGGTGCAGGCCGGCGAGGGGGTCGAAGCGCAGGGTGGCGGGGGCGTTGCGCCGGCCGGGGCCGGGGGCGGTGAGGTGCAGGCCGCCGAATTCGGCCCAGGCTTCGACGGCGGCGGGAAAGACGGTGTGGCGGTGTCCGGCGGGGGAGGTGTGGCCGCGCAGGACGTCGGCCCAGGCCTCGGCCTGTCGGATGTCCCAGCGGCCGGGCTGCCAGCCGGCCGTGCGCAGGGCGGCGTCGACGGGGACGGGGAAGCGGGTGGTGGAGGTGTCCGGCATCGGCCGCGGCCTTTCCGTGCGGTGGGTGCGGGGGCTCGTGCTCAGGGTTCGACGCTGCGGACGCCGAAGTGGTCCAGGAGCGCGGTGCAGGAACGGCAGGGGGGTGCGTAGCTGCCGTGGAGCGGGTCGCCGTCCTCGCGTATGCGGCGGGCGGTGAGTTTGGCGTGCTTGAGGGCGCGGCGCGCTTCGCCGTGCGTGAGGGGTTTGCGCTGGGCGCGTTTGGAGCGGCCTGTTTCGACGGCGGTCAGGTGTCGGGAGAGCAGGATCGCTTCGGGGCAACGGCCGGTGAAGCGTTCGCGTTGGCCGCTGGTGAGGGTGTCCAGGTAGTCCTGGACGAGGCTGTGCAGGGCGGGGGGCTGTTCGCCCTTGCCCGCGGTGCAGGTGAGGGTTTCGCCGCGGACGGAGAGCGCGGCGGCGATGGCGGGGAGGATGCCGTCGCGGCGGTGGCGGAGTAAAGGCGCGGCGGTGGCGGCGCTGGCGCTCCACGTGAGACGTGGGTCGCCCGGTGTGTCCCGTACGGGCTGTGTTGCGGATGTTTCGCCTGGTGCGGTGTGCATGGTGCTGGTGTTCCTCCCACTGGCGGCGGCTTCAGCCGCACGTGTCAGCGCCCCCGAGTTGCGGGGACAGCCTGCCAAATGTGAGTGGTGGTACGGAAGCTGGGGCGCGATAAGCCGCGTATGACGGGCGCAGGGTGATATGTGCGTGACGGTTGGTGATCGAAATGCGGGGCCGGTCCTCGGTATTGCCGCACCGCATACTCTGGTCCTCACCAGCCAGACGCCGGAGCACGCAGCAGGGGGCAACCGCCATGACGACAGGTCGGCTCGGGCAGCATGCCGCGCCACCGAACGCGGCCTATGCCGGGCAGGTCGTGCACTTCCCGGATCCGGTCCGGGCCGCCCGGCATCCCAGAGGGGTGCGGGTGGACGAGAACGGCTTCCCGGTTTTCGCGCCGTACGCCCGTGCGGCGGTGGAGATCGCCGAGCCGCCCGAGGGCTTCGGGGTGGATGAGCTCCGGCTGACGGACTACGTGTCGGCCAACGCGGCGCTCGCCGCGGCGGGGCACGAGTTGTGGGACACGATCGCGGCGGTGGCGACGCCGCACGGCTGGACGTGGCATCACGTGCCCGGCGGCCGTCGTCTCGAACTGGTGCCGGTCGAGGTGAAGGCGCTGCTGCGTCATTACGGCGGCCTCGCGACGACGCAGGTGGAGCACGAGAAGCGGGGCACGCGCCCGTTGCAGGAGACGCGTCCGGCGCATTTCGGTCTGCCGAAGGGATCGGTGGCGGTCTCGGAGTCCCAACTCCTGGGCGTGGAGGAGGACTTGGGCTTCCGGCTGCCGGGTGCCTACCGCTCGTTCCTGAAGGCGGCGGGGGGCTGCGCCCCGGTGGGCGCGGCGCTCGACGCGGAGCTGGGCCTCCTGGTGGACCAGCCGTTCTTCACGGTGCGTGAGGAAGCGGCGGTCAACGACCTCGTATACATCAACAAGTGTCTGCGCGATCACCTCACCAAGGACTATCTGGGCGTCGCCTTCGTGCAGGGCGGGATCCTCGCGGTGAAGGTGCGGGGTTCGGCGGTCGGTTCGGTGTGGTTCTGCGCGTACGACGACGCGCGGGATCAGGACGGGTTGAGCGTGAACGAGCGGGTGGAGCGGCTGCTGCTGCCCTGCGGTGACGACTTCGACGCGTTCATGGCGCGGCTCGCGGGTAATCCGCCGGAGCTGGAGACCGTGGCGAACCTGATGGTGGACGGCGGCTTCGCGCGCGTCGTCGAGACGACCTCGGTAGGGGAGTGAGCCGGCCGATGGTGACTTTCGCTCAGGCGCAGGAGCGCGCGGAAGAGTGGATCAACGGCGATGTGCCCGCGTACCAGCACCGTGAGGTGCGGGTGCGGGAGTTCGAGCTGGGTTTCGTGGTGTGGGCGGAGGACCGTGAGAACGGGCCTTCGGGCGGTGGCGGCGCGCAGCGCCTGGTGATCGCACGGGACAGCGGGGACGCGTCGTTGTGGCCCGGGCTGCCGGTGGGTGAGGTGATCCGCCGGTACGAGGAGGAGTACGGGGTGCCCGAGGACGCGCCGGTCGCGCCGGAGCCCGCGGCCCGGATCGATCTGAATCAGACGTCGTTCCTGTTGAGCCCGCCGGAGTGGTTGCAGGAGGCGGCCGACCGGCTCGGGATTCCGGACCGCCGGGGCGAGGGCGCCGGCGGCGATGCGTCGCGGGCGGTCGGTCAGCCCGACTGGCCCGCTCCTGCGGCGTCCGGCCAGGGCCCGGCTTCGGGTGCGTCGGATGTTGCGGGTGCGTCGGGTGCTGCGGCTGCGTCGGGTGCTGCGGGTGTTGCGGGTGCTTCGAGTACGGCGGGTGCTTCGGGTGCGGGCACTCCTGCCGGGGCCACGCCCTGGGCGGGGACCGACACCAACGCCGGTTCGGACGACGGTTCCGTGCCGCTGCCCGCGACCGTGTTCGCTCCCGCCCTGTCCGGTTCGGACGGCGACGAGGCAGAACCGCCGAGGGCGCTGCCCGAGGCGAAGACCGCGTTGATGGCGGGCGGCAGTCAGCTTCCGCCGACGGCGCTCGCGCCCGCGTACGACCCGCAGACCGGGCCGGCGTCCGGTGCCAACGCGCCGCGACCGGCCGGCGCGACTCCGCCTCCCGGTGTCCCCGCCTCCCCGCTGGCGCCGGCGCCCGCGTCGGGTTCTGCCATGTCGGGTTCCGGCCCGGCGGGTTCTGCCGTGTCCTCGGGCGCGGGCGACATCGCCGATGCCGCGACGAGCAAGGCGGCCGGTCCGCCGCCGGGTGCGCGGGGCGCGCGGGGCGGGGGTTCCCCCACGCCGCCTCCGCCGGGTGCGCCGGGCACTCCCGGTGCCCGTCCGGGCGTTCCGACCGCAGGCCCGGTGCCGGGTGCGACCCCGCCGCCGGGGGTGACGCCGGGTGCGACTCCGCCGCCGGGTGGGCCGGCCGGTGGCTATCTGCCCACGCAGCTGGTCTCGCAGTTCGGCCCCGAGGGGCCCGGACCGCAGCAGCCGGGGCCGCCCGCGCCGCCGCCCGCGCGGGGCGACGTACACCACGCCGCGACGATGTTCGCGGACCCGAGCCTCGGCGGCCAGGCAGGTCTGGGCGCACCGATGCCGCCGGGACCGCCCGGCGCTCCGGGTGCGCCGAGTGCTCATGGCGCTCCCGGCGCCCCGAGTGCTCATGGCGCTCCCGGTGCGCCGCAGCCGCCCGGTCCTCCCGGGGTGCCGCATACGCCGCCCGGCGGTGTGCACCACGCCGCGACGATGCTGGCCGATCCCAGCCGGATGGGTCCCGCGGGCCCCGGCGCGCCGATGCCGCCGGGAGCTCCGGGAGCTCCGGGCGCGCCGATGCCGCCCGGTCCGCCCGCGGCCCCGGGTGCGACGCCGTCGCCCGGCGCTCCGATGCCGCCCGCCGCTCCCGGTGCCCCCGGTGGCGGTGTGCATCACGCGGCGACGATGCTGGCGGGTCCCGCGCAGATGGGGCCCGGCGGCGGGGTGCCGCAGCCGCCCGGCCCGCCCGGCATGCCGCCGGGTGGTCCCGGCATGCAATCCGGCCCGCCCGGCATGCCGCCGGGTGGACCCGTGCCGCAGCCGGCGCCCGCGTACGGCTATCCGCAGCAGCCCCCCGCGGGGCTGCCGACGGTGGGGCCCGGGTATCAGGCGGTGCTGCGTTACCGCGCGCCCGACGGGTCCGAGCAGCAGCTCATCCGCCGCTCGGCGCCGGGCATTCCGCACCCGGAGTGGCAGATCTTCCACGAGCTGCGGACGATGAACGTGCCCGCGGACCATGTGCTCGAACTGCACACCGAGCTGGAGTCGTGCGAGCTGCCGGGTGGCTACTGCGCGCGGATGATCCGCGAGCAGTGGCCGCAGGTGCGGATCACGAACGTCGCCCCGTACGGCAAGGACCATGCCTCGCGTCGCCAGGGTGTGCAGCATCTGCTCACCCACCAGGGCGAGTTGGCGCAGGTCGCGGACGGGCCCGCCAGGCCGCAGCCGGTGCGGGCGCCGATCCCGGCGGTCCAGCCGGCTCCGCCGCTGCCGCCGGAGGGCGTGGCGCACGAGCTGGCGGGTGCGTTCGGACCGCAGGGCGTCTTCCGCTTCGACCAGCGGGCGGTGTCGCGTCAGGGTGTGCCGGAGGTCGTGGCGGTCACGCTGGTGTGGGCGGGCCTGCCGGTGGACTTCGGCCCGTTCTTCTGGGCGCAGGCCGCGCCCGGTCAGCCGGTGCCGACGTTGGCGGAGCTCGCCCAGCAGCGCGGGGTGCAGCCGGCCGCGGACGCGGGTTCGTATCTGGTGATGGGCTCGGACTTCGGGCGGGCGATCTGTGTCCAGTACGGGACCGCGAACATCGTGGCGGTGCCGGTGGAGGCGGGATCCCCGACGGGAGGGCACGGTCAGTCGGTGCCGCCGCAGTTCGTGAACTCGGGGCTGCCCGAGTTCGTACGCTGCCTCGCGCTCCTCGGCCGCATGTGGCGGCTGCGGTTCGGGCTCAACCCGGAGCAGGCGGGGCGCTGGACGGTCGACTTCCAGGCGCAGCTCGCCGCGCTCGACCCGGCGGCCCTCGCGTCGCCGGAGAGCTGGTGGTCGGTGCTGCTCGAACAGCTGTGGGACGGGCTGCTCTGACCGTCGCTCTTCTTCGCTGGGCCGAGGCGCTCACCGTGCGGGTCGCGGTGGGCGCCTCGGGCATGCGGGTCGCGGTGGGTGCTTCGGGCGTGCGGGTTGCGGTGGGTGCTTCGGGCGTGCGGTGCCCATGGGGTGCCCATGCGATGCCGACTTCTGGCGCCGGTTGACGCATCCTTGAGCGAGGGATGTGGGCGGAGTGTCGCCTTTTGGCCATGTCGCTTCGATCGGTCGGAGTGGGCGTCGGGCAGCCGGTACAGGTGCCGGGCGGTCCGTGGGTGCGGATGAGAGGACGTGAGGGATGAGCGCAGCATCGGTGCCGCCGGCGGCGCGGCCGTTCGGGACCGGCCGTGGCCGTGGTTACCGTCCCGATCAGGTCGACCGCACCGTGGCCCGGCTCGCGCGGGAACGCGAGGAGGCCGGGGAGCGGGAGGCCCGGCTCGCCGCCCTCGCCGCTGAGCTGGGTGAGCGGGCGGCCGCGTTGCGCGAGCAGGTCGCCGGGCTCGCCCCGCAGACGTACGAGGAGCTGGGTGGCCGCGCCCGGGCGCTGTTCGCGCTGGCCGTCGAGGAGGCGGACGAGCTGCGGGCCGCGGCGGACGAGGCGGCGGCCGGGTGCGTGCGCGCCGCGGAGGAGGCGGGCCGCGCGGCGCGGGACGCGGCGCGTACGGACAGCGAGGCGGTGCTCGCGGACGCCGAGGAGTGGGTGACCCGGCGGCTGCTCGCGGCGCGCGAGGAGGCCGACGAGCTGCGGGGTGCCGCGCGCACCGCGGCGGAAGAACTCCGCGAGGAGGCGGCCGGAGAGCTGGCCGGGACGCGTCGCCGCTGTGAGGCGGAACGGGCCGGGCAGGAGCGGGAGCACGCGGACGCGCTCGATGCGCTGGAGCGTGAACACGCCGAGCAGGAACGGCAGTTGGAGTCGCGTCTCGCGGAGCTGACGGCGGCCGCCGAGGCCGCGCTCGATGCGGCGCGGCGTGCTTACGCCGACGCCGAGGAGAGCGCGCGGCACGGCGAGGAGGACGCCGAGGCACGGGCGGCGGAGCTGGTCGCAGGGGCGCGGGCCCGCGAGGACCGGATCGTGGCGGAGGTGGAGCGGGTGGTGCGCGAGCACGACGAGGCCCGCGAGGGCATGCGGGCGCACATGGCGCACGTACGCGACAGCCTGGCCACCCTGACGGGCCGCACCCCGCCCGAGGACTGAGCCCGGACGACGCCCCCGGCGACCCGGGCGACCCGGGCGGCCCGGGCGGCCTCGGCGGCCCTGGTGACCTCGGCGGCCCCGGTGACCCGGGCGACCCCTGCGGCCCCGGCGCCCCCGGTGACCTTGGCGACCTCGGCGGCCCGGGAGGCCTCGGCTTCCCCTGCGACCCGGGCGACCTCGGCGACCCCTGGGCCCCGGTGACCCTTGCGACCCCGGCGGCCCTGGCGGCCCTGCGGCCCCGGCGGCCCTGGCGGCCCTGCGGCCCCGGCGGCCCTGGCGGCCCTGCGGCCCCGGCGGTCCCGGCGACCTCGGCGACCTTGGCGACCTCGGCGGCCCCGGCGCCCCGGCGACGCCGCCGCGCGGCTGGGCGCGGTGGCGTCGCCGGGGTCAGGGGCTAGGCGGCCAGGCGGCCAGGTGCCAGGCGGCCAGGCGGCCAGGTGCCAGGCGGCGTCAGGGGTCAGGCGGCCAAAGGCCCGGGGTCGGCGCAATGGCTGACAAGGATGCGTGGCAGAGGGTGGCGGGGGCTCCTCCCGGGGGACTGGTCCCAGGGGTTGAGACCCCTAGGGGGTGGGCCCTACTTCGGGGGAGGGGCGTTTCGTCCCGGCGGAGGAGGTGGCGCCTGAGCCCGTTCCTTACCGTGGTTTTACGTCATGAAGCGCGGTCGCGGGGTGGGGAAAACCCCACCCCGAAGACTGCGCCGGGCACCAGGGCGCCGAGCGCTGCCCTGCCGGAGACTCAAGGCGTACGTCAGTGACTGGCGTCAGCGACTGGCTGAAAACGACCTAGGAGAATTACCGTGACAACGGCTGTGACCATTCCCAGGCACGGGGACACCGGAGGGCGTGCGGCGGTCGCGGCTCGGGCGCGCCAGGTCGTGAAGGCGTACGGATCGGGTGAGACCCGAGTGGTCGCCCTCGACCACGTCGACGTCGACATAGCCCGGGGCCAGTTCACCGCGATCATGGGCCCATCGGGCTCCGGCAAGTCCACGCTCATGCACTGCCTGGCCGGGCTCGACACGGTGACGGGCGGCCAGATCTACCTGGACGAGACCGAGATCACCGGGCTCAAGGACAAGAAGCTCACCCAGCTGCGCCGGGACCGGATCGGGTTCATCTTCCAGGCGTTCAACCTGCTGCCGACGCTGAACGCGCTGGAGAACATCACGCTGCCGATGGACATCGCCGGGCGCAAGCCGGATGCTCAGTGGCTGGAGCGTGTGGTGGAGACGGTGGGCCTTGCGGGACGGCTCAAGCACCGGCCGACCCAGCTCTCCGGCGGCCAGCAGCAACGCGTCGCGGTGGCGCGGGCGTTGGCGGCCCGCCCCGAGATCATCTTCGGTGACGAGCCGACCGGAAACCTGGACTCCCGCGCGGGCGCCGAGGTGCTCGGCTTCCTGCGCCAGTCGGTGGACGAGCTGGGTCAGACCATCGTGATGGTCACCCACGACCCGGTGGCCGCCTCCTACGCGGACCGGGTGCTCTACCTCGCCGACGGCCGCATCGTGGACGAGATGCTGCGTCCGACCGCCGACGCGGTCCTCGACCGGATGAAGGACTTCGACGCGCGGGGGCGGACCTCGTGAGCGTGCTCAAGACCTCGATGCGCAACTTCCTCGCGCACAAGGGACGGATGGCGCTCTCGGCCGTCGCGGTCCTGCTGTCGGTGGCGTTCGTGTGCGGCACGCTCGTCTTCACCGACACCATGAACACCACCTTCGACAAGCTGTTCGCGGCGACCGCGTCCGACGTCACCGTCAGTCCCAGGTCGGCCGACGACGACCAGGGTGCAGGCTCCCGCAGCGGCAAGCCCGACGCGCTGCCCGCCTCCCTCGTGGAGCGGATCGCGAAGGTGCCCGGTGTGGGCAAGGCCGAGGGCGGGGTGAGCAGCGCAAGCGTGACCGTCGTGAACGGCAAGAACGAGAACATGGGCTCCTCCACCGGCGCCCCGACCATCGCGGGCAACTGGACCGGCAACGACCTCAAGGCGATGGAGATCACCTCCGGGCGCGCCCCGCGCGGGCCGACGGAGATGATGGTCGACGCCGACACCGCCGACAAGCACCACCTGAAGCTCGGTGACGAGCTGCGCACCATCGCGGTCACCGGGGACTTCACCGCGAAGATCACCGGTATCGCCACCTTCAAGGTGACCAACCCCGGCGCGGCCATCGTCTACTTCGACACCGCGACGGCGCAGCGCGAACTGCTCGGCGCCACCGGCCGGTTCACCCAGATCAACGTGACCGCCGCGGGCGGGGTGAGCGATGCGCGGCTCAAGCAGGACGTGGCGGCGGCGGTCGGCGCGGGCACGTACAAGGTGCAGACGGCGAAGGAGTCCGCCGACGCCAACCGCTCAAGCGTCGGCTCGTTCCTCGACGTGATGAAGTACGCGATGCTCGGCTTCGCCGGGATCGCCCTCCTCGTCGGCATCTTCCTGATCATCAACACGTTCTCGATGCTGGTCGCCCAGCGCACCCGCGAGATCGGTCTGATGCGCGCCATCGGCTCCAGCCGCAAGCAGGTCAACCGCTCGGTCCTCCTGGAGGCGCTGCTGCTCGGCGTGTTCGGTTCGGTCCTCGGGGTCGCCGCGGGGGTCGGGCTGGCCGTCGGACTGATGAAGGTGATGGGCTCCATCGGGATGGAGCTGTCCACCGGTGACCTCACGGTCAGATGGACGACACCCGTCGTGGGCCTGGTCCTGGGTGTCGTGGTGACCGTGGTCGCCGCGTACGTGCCGGCCCGGCGGGCGGGGAAGATCTCGCCGATGGCCGCGCTGCGCGACGCGGGCACCCCGGCCGACGGCAGGGCCGGCGCGATCCGGGCCGTCATCGGTCTGGTCCTGACCGGCGCGGGTGTGGCCGCGCTGTTCGCCTCGGCCAACTCCTCGAAGGCGTCCGCCGGTTCGGGCCTGCTCGGGATGGGGGTCGTTCTCACTCTGATCGGCTTCGTCGTCATCGGGCCGCTGCTCGCGGGCGTCGTGGTGCGGGTGATCAGCGCGCTGGTGCTGCGGATGTTCGGCCCGGTCGGGCGGATGGCCGAGCGCAACGCGCTGCGCAACCCGCGGCGTACCGGAGCGACGGGCGCCGCCCTGATGATCGGGCTCGCCCTGGTCGCCTGCCTCTCGGTGGTGGGCTCCTCGATGGTCGCCTCGGCCACCGACGAGCTCGACAAGTCGGTCGGCGCGGACTTCATCGTGTCCTCCGGCACCGGCCAGCCCATCGTGCCGCAGGCCGCCGAGGCCCTGGAGAAGACCCCGGGCATCGCGCACGTCACCAACTACAAGGACATGGACGCGACGGTGACCGCCCCCGACGGCAGCACCTCCAGGAGCGAGAACCTGGTCGCCGCCGACCCGACGTACCCGCAGGACCTGCGGCGCACGGTGCTCTCCGGCGACCTGGCCGCCGCGTACGGCAAGAACGCGATGTCGGTCGGCGACACCTACGCCACGGCGCACCACGTGAAGGTCGGCGACTCGATGACCGTCGCCTTCAAGGAGGGCCGGACCGCCCGGCTGAAGATCGCGGCGATCACGTCGGACGACACCAACGTCGACAAGGCCGCGATGTACACGAGCATCACGACGGCCGCGAGCTACGTTCCCGCCGACCGGATGCCCAAGGACGAGATCATGTTCGCGAAGGCGGACGACGGCAAGGCGAAGGACGCCTACGCCGCCCTGAAGGAGTCGCTGAAGGCGTACCCGCAGTACAAGGTGCAGAACCAGGCCGACTTCAAGCAGGACCTGAAGGACCAGATCGGCCAGCTCCTGAACATCGTGTACGGGCTGCTCGCCCTCGCGATCATCGTGGCGGTGCTCGGCGTGGTGAACACCCTGGCCCTTTCGGTGGTGGAGCGGACCCGGGAGATCGGCCTGATGCGTGCGATCGGTCTCTCGCGCCGCCAGCTGCGCCGCATGATCCGCCTGGAGTCGGTGGTGATCGCCCTGTTCGGCGCGCTGCTGGGCCTCGGGCTCGGCATGGGCTGGGGCGCCACGGCGCACAAGCTGCTCGCCCTGGAAGGCATGGGCATCCTGGAGATCCCCTGGTCGACCATCCTCACGGTGTTCGTGGCCTCGGCGTTCGTGGGTCTGTTCGCCGCGCTGATCCCGGCATTCAGGGCCGGCCGGATGAACGTCCTGAACGCCATCGCGACGGAGTAGGACGGCCCCGGCCCGTACGGGTCACGGCTGGAGCCGCAGCAGTACGTAACCCGCTGCCACCCCGGCGACCTGGTAACGGGCGCCGGGGTGCAGCGTCGTGGCGTACTGGACGGGGTCGCCCGCCCAGCCGTCGGAGTTGTCGATCGCGATGTACCGGGGGGTGACCGGGCGGGCGGAACCCACCCAGAAGACCCGGCAGCGTGAGGTGAGCCGGGCGATCGGTCCGATGTCCGCCTCCACCGTCGCCCCGTCCGGGATCGTGCTCAACAGGCGCTCGGCGGCGTCCACTTGGGGGCTCACCCGGTACGTCGTGGGCTCGGTCAGGGCCGCAAGGGGCAGCGAGGGGGTGAGCGCGAGGGCCGCGACGGCCGCGCACAGCGGCAGCTTGGGCGCGTGGGTACGCAGCCAGGCGCGCCGGCTGCGGCGGGCGGTGGCCACGGCGTCGGTGAGCGCGAGCGCGACCACCGGCATCAGGACCGCGCTGTAGTGCCAGTCCGTCGACCAGTAGTGGTCGTCCGAGGACAGAAAACGCCAGCCAAGGGTGGGCAGTGCGGCGAGCAGCAGCGGGGAGCGCAGCGCGAGGAGGCCGGTGGTGGGCAGCAGGATCCACGTCAGGGTGCGCATCTTGAGGTGCCAGGCGGCCAGCGGGCCCGCCGCGTCGGCCCCGTCCACCTTGCTCCAGTAGTCATAGCCGCCCGTGGAGTTGAAGGCGGGGATGACGGTGGTGAGGATGACGAGGGTGGCCACCGCCCCGAACGCGGCGACACCCACCGCCCACTGGGTGGCGCGCGGCGAGACGCGGCGGGCCCGCACCACGACGACGACGGCGAGCGCGGCGGTCGTCAGGCCCAGGTCCTCCTTCACCAGCACCAGCGGCAGTGCGTACAGGAGGGCCGCGCGCCACCGCTCGCGCAGGATCGCCTCCAGGCTGAAGGCGATCAGCGGGACGGCGAAGCAGATCTCGTGGAAGTCGAAGTCGGCGGCGCGCTGGATCCCCCAGGACAGGCCGTACGCGACACCCACCGCGAGCCCGGGGCCGCGTCCCAGCAGCCGGGCGGACGCGCGGGTCACCGGGACCGCGGCAAGCGCGAACAGCGCGGCCTGGGCGACGAGCAGGGTGACGGGCGTGGGGAAGAGCCGGTAGGCCGGGGCGAGCAGGGCGGTCACCGGGCTGAAGTGATCACCGAGGACGTTGGTGCCGGGCCCCTTCAGATCGACGATGGGCGCCTGGAGGTGGGCGTAGGCGCGGACCGCCTGTTCGAAGATCCCCAGGTCCCAGGAGCGGGTCTCCATCCGCCGGTAGCGCAGCACTCCGAGCGCGGTGTACGCGACGAACAGGACGGCGGCGAGCAGATACGGATCGGCCTGCCGCCGCCGGAGTATTCGCTCCCAGCCACGCTCGCGCCGCCGGCCTCCACCCGGCTCGGGGGAAGGCCGGGGGCCGGTCCCGTTCTCGGGCAGGGTGAGGAGGACTCCGGACACGGTGGGGCTCCTTGGGTCAGCGGACGGGGGTGGTCGGGGTGACGGAGCCGGAGGGGTTCTGGTCCGCGAACGAGTAGGAGGGCGAGCCGACGGGCACGCCGTTCGAAGGGGAGCCCTGGTCTTGGGGCAGCGGGGAGCGCGAGGGGGTGCCCGTGGAGGTGCGGGGCGGGGCGGAGAGCGAGGGGGACCCGGTCGGCGGTACGCGCCGGGAGGTGCCGGCGCCGAGCGAGGGCCCCGGGGGGCCCGGCACCGCGGACGGCGTCCCCGTCCCCTGCATGGCGGAGGGCGAGCCGGAGCTGCTTCCCGTGGCGGACGAGGCGCCGGTGGGGGCCGTGGCGGGCGGCGCGGGGGCGCTCTGCTGGAGCCGTGCGCCGAGCGCGGCGCCGGAACCGGCGAGCAGGCACACCGCGCAGGCGGCGAGCGCGGCGAGGTTGCGCCTGCGGCGCCGCAGCCCGCGCGCGGCGATCCGTTCCACGGGCTGCGGCACGATGTGCCGGCCGGCCGTGTCGGCGGCCCGCTTCAGGGCGCGGACCAGGGGTTCCTCGTCCTCGTTGACGTCAGACACCGGGCTCCTCCTCCAGGAGACGGGGCGCGAGGGCGGCCCTGGCGCGCGACAGATGGGTCTTGACGGTGCCGGGGCTGATGCCGGTCTCGTGTGCGACCTGCTCCACGCTCAGGTCGCACACGTAGTGCAGTACGGCGACGCGGCGCTGGCGGTCCGAGAGGGTGCGCAGCGCCTCGACGAGGGCGACGGTGCCGGGTTCCGGTTCGGGGGCGGGGGTGTGGTGCGTGCGGTGGTGGCGCCGCCATGCCTCGCCGGCGCGGCGGCCTCTGCGCCAGCGGCTCACGGCGAGGCGCCATGCCACGGTCCTCACCCAGGCGTCCGGGCCCGCGGTCGTGGGGGCGTCCAGGCGGCTTCGGCGGGTCCAGGCCCGTACGAATGCCTCCTGGACGACGTCCTGTGCCTCGTGGAGGTCGCCCGTCATCAGGTACAGCTGGCCTACCAGCGGCTTCGTGGAGTGCGCGTAGAACTCCTCGAACTCCTCGTCGGTCAATGCGGCTCCTGTGGCTGGATAGGTCTCACGGGGTATACGCCTGGGACCCCCTGCCCGGTTGACACCGGCCCTCAACTTTCCCCCACGCGGTGTGAGGCGCGGCCCTGGACCCCGGGGGGTCCGCCCACCCGCCCGCCCGTGCGGCTACTTGAGGGTGCAGCTCCCTGGGGCTCCGCCCCAGACCCCGGGGGGTTTGCCCACCCTCCCGCCCGTGTAGCGGTTTGCACCGGCTGAGCCCTGGGGCTGCGCCCCAGACCCCATGCGGGGGCTCCGCCCCCTGCACCCCCGTTCGCGCCTGAACGGCGCTCGTCCTCAATCGCCGGACAGGCTGAGGTGGCCCGTGCGGGCCGGCACGGCTCGTGCACCAGCGCCGCCAGGGGCGCGGGGAACTGCGCGAGCACCGTCCACGACCCGCGGCCAACGACGGGTTTAGGGGCGCGGGGAACTGCGCGAGAAGCGACCACGACCTGCGGACGAAAGGGGGGTTCCAGGGGCGCGGGGAACTGCGCGAAAAGCGACCACGGCCCGCACCCGAAAGCCGGTCTCTGAAGGGGCGCGGGGAACTGCGCGACCAGCCACGCACGGCCCGCAGCCGAAAGCCGGTCTCTCAGGGGGCGCGGGGAACTGCGCGAGAAGCGACCACGGCCCGCAGCCGACAGCCGGTCTCTGAAGGGGCGCGGGGAACTGCGCGACCAGCCACGCACGGCCCGCAGCCGAAAGCCGGGGTCTCAGGCGCCGCGGGGAACTGCGCGAGAAGCGACCACGGCCCGCACTCGACGAACGACCGACCCTTCAGGCACCGCGGGGAACTGCGCAAGTTCTGGGGGTGGGGGGTGGCCCGGGGGCGGGGAGGCGGCGGGGGGAGGCGGGGCGTCGTACGCTGGAAGCCCCCCGGCCCGTACGACGTGTCGGGCAGTTCGCGTTGCCCACTCCCCGGGATGGATGTCCATGAGCCTGCACGGTCTGCTGGACGCAGTTGTACGAGACCCCGCGCTCGCCGAAGCGGTGAAGGCCGCCACCGACGGCCACCAGGCCCACGTCGACCTGGTCGGACCACCCGCCGCCCGCCCCTTCGCCGTCGCCGCCCTCGCCCGGGAGGCAGGCCGCACGGTGCTCGCCGTGACCGCCACCGGCCGCGAGGCCGAGGATCTGGCCGCGGCGCTGCGCTCGATGCTGCCCGCCGAGGAGGTCGTCGAGTACCCCTCCTGGGAGACGCTGCCGCACGAACGCCTCTCGCCGCGCAGCGACACCGTGGGCCGCAGGCTCGCCGTGCTGCGCCGCCTGGCCCACCCCAGCAAGGACGACCCCGCGGCCGGCCCGGTCTCCGTCGTGGTCGCGCCGATCCGGTCCGTGCTCCAGCCGCAGGTGAAGGGGCTGGGCGACCTGGAGCCCGTCGCGCTGCGCACCGGGCAGTCCGCCGATCTGAACGAGATCGTCGAGGGGCTGGCCGCCGCCGCGTACACACGGGTCGAACTCGTCGAGAAGCGCGGGGAGTTCGCCGTGCGGGGCGGCATCCTCGATGTCTTCCCGCCGACCGAGGAGCACCCGCTGCGCGTGGAGTTCTGGGGTGACGACGTCGAGGAGATCCGCTACTTCAAGGTCGCCGACCAGCGCTCCCTGGAAGTCGCCGAGCACGGCCTATGGGCGCCGCCCTGCCGCGAGCTGCTGCTGACCGACGACGTACGCACCCGTGCCGCGGCCCTCGCCGAGGAGCACCCGGAGCTTGGTGAACTGCTCGGCAAGATCGCCGAGGGGATCGCGGTGGAGGGCATGGAATCCCTCGCTCCGGTCCTCGTCGACGAGATGGAGCTGCTGGTCGACGTACTGCCCAAGGGCGCGATGGCCGTGGTCTGCGACCCCGAGCGGGTGCGGACCCGGGCTGCCGACCTGGTCGCCACCAGCCAGGAGTTCCTTCAGGCGTCCTGGGCGGCGAGCGCCGGCGGAGGCCAGGCGCCCATCGACGTGAACGCCGCCTCCCTGTGGGGCATCGCCGACGTACGGGAGAGGGCGCGCGAGCTCGGCATGATGTGGTGGTCGGTGTCGCCGTTCGCCGCCGACGACGCGGACCAGGACGAGGGCACCCTCAAGCTCGGCATGCACGCTCCCGAGACGTACCGCGGTGACACCCAGCGCGCGCTCGCCGACACCAAGCAGTGGCTCGCCGACGGCTGGCGCACGGTGTACGTGACGGCGGGCCACGGCCCCGCGTCGCGCACCGTGGAGGTCCTGGGCGGCGAGGGCATCGCGGCCCGGCTCGACGCCGAGCTCGCCCGGCTCACCCCCTCCGTCGTCCATGTGACGTGCGGCGCCATCGACTTCGGGTTCATCGACCCCGCGCTCGGACTCGCCGTCCTGACCGAGACCGACCTCACCGGCCAGCGCTCCGCCACCAAGGACCTCGGCCGCATGCCGGCCCGGCGCCGCAAGACCATCGACCCGCTCACCCTTGAGGTGGGCGACTACATCGTGCACGAGCAGCACGGCGTGGGCCGCTACATCGAGATGGTCCAGCGCACCGTGCAGAACGCGACCCGCGAGTACCTGCTTGTCGAGTACGCGCCCGCCAAGCGCGGCCAGCCCGGCGACCGGCTCTACATCCCCACCGACCAGCTGGAGCAGGTCACCAAGTACGTGGGCGGCGAGGCCCCGACGCTGCACCGGCTCGGCGGCGCCGACTGGACCAAGACCAAGGCGCGCGCCAAGAAGGCCGTCAAGGAGATCGCCGCCGACCTGATCAGGCTGTACAGCGCGCGCATGGCCGCTCCCGGCCACGCGTTCGGCGCGGACACCCCCTGGCAGCGCGAGCTGGAGGACGCGTTCCCGTACGCGGAGACCCCCGACCAGCTGTCCACGATCGCCGAGGTCAAGGAGGACATGGAGAAGACGGTCCCGATGGACCGGCTCATCTGTGGCGACGTCGGCTACGGCAAGACGGAGATCGCGGTGCGCGCCGCGTTCAAGGCGGTGCAGGACGGCAAGCAGGTCGCCGTGCTCGTGCCGACCACGCTCCTCGTCCAGCAGCACTTCGGCACGTTCACCGAGCGGTACGCCCAATTCCCGGTCAACGTACGGGCGTTGAGCCGTTTCCAGAGCGACACCGAGGCCAAGGCGACGCTCGAAGGGCTCAAGGACGGCTCGGTCGATCTTGTCATCGGCACGCACCGGCTGTTCTCCTCCGAGACCAAGTTCAAGGATCTCGGCCTGGTCATCGTCGACGAGGAGCAGCGCTTCGGTGTCGAGCACAAGGAGCAGCTGAAGAAGCTCCGCGCCAATGTGGACGTCCTGACGATGTCGGCCACCCCCATTCCCCGTACGCTCGAAATGGCCGTCACCGGCATCCGCGAGATGTCCACGATCACCACACCGCCGGAGGAGCGCCACCCCGTCCTCACCTTCGTGGGGCCGTACGAGGAGAAGCAGATCGGCGCCGCCATCCGGCGTGAGCTGCTGCGCGAGGGCCAGGTCTTCTACATCCACAACCGGGTGGAGTCCATCGACCGGGCGGCGGCGAAGCTGCGGGAGATCGTGCCGGAGGCGCGCATCCAGACCGCGCACGGGCAGATGGGCGAGAGCCGGCTGGAGCAGGTCGTGGTCGACTTCTGGGAGAAGAAGTTCGACGTGCTCGTCTCGACGACGATCGTCGAGTCCGGCATCGACATCTCCAACGCCAACACCCTCATCGTGGAGCGCGGCGACAACTTCGGCCTCTCCCAGCTGCACCAGCTGCGCGGCCGGGTCGGCCGTGGCCGTGAGCGGGGCTACTCCTACTTCCTGTATCCGCCGGAGAAGCCGCTGACGGAGACCGCGCACGAGCGGCTGGCCACGATCGCCCAGCACACCGAGATGGGCGCGGGCATGTATGTGGCGATGAAGGACCTGGAGATCCGTGGCGCGGGCAACCTGCTCGGCGGCGAGCAGTCCGGGCACATCGCGGGCGTCGGCTTCGACCTGTACGTCCGCATGGTCGGCGAGGCCGTCGCCGACTACCGGGCACAGATGGACGGCGGCGAGCAGGAGGAGGCGCCGCTCGAAGTCAAGATCGAGCTGCCGGTCGACGCGCATGTCCCGCACGACTACGCGCCGGGTGAGCGGCTGCGGCTCCAGGCCTACCGGGCGATCGCCTCGGCCAACTCCGAGGCCGACGTCAAGGCGGTGCGCGAGGAGCTCACCGACCGCTACGGCAAGCTGCCCGAGCCGGTCGAGAACCTGCTCCTGGTCGCGGGTCTGCGCATGCTGGCCCGCGCCTGCGGGGTCGGCGAGATCGTGCTCCAGGGTCCCAACATCCGTTTCGCGCCGGTGGAGTTGAGGGAGTCGCAGGAGCTGCGCCTCAAGCGGCTCCACCCGCGCACGATCATCAAGGCGCCCACCCGGCAGATCCTGGTGCCGCGTCCGACGGCGGGGAAGATCGGCGGGAAGCCGGTGGTGGGCCGGGAACTGCTCGCGTGGACGGGCGAGTTCCTGACCACGATCCTGGGGTCGTGAGACGGCTGGGGCGAGGGCGAAGTGAGGGGTGGCCCGCACGGCGCGGGCCACCCCTCGTTCGTGTCCGCGGCCGTTGAGCTGCGGTCGGCCGGGTAGGAGTACGTACGCTTGCGAGGTTCCGCCGACTGCTGCCAGGATGGCCCGCTTTGATGCGTATCTACCGAATCGCCCTGCCCGCGACCGTCCTCGCGGCCTCCCTCGTCGTCACCGGCTGCGGGCCCGGCACCACCGCGAAGGGCGGCGCCCCGGGTGCCAGGGGGGCCGCCGGCTACGCGCTCGCCGCCGTCGACTCGCTCGCCGTCAAGGGGCGGGCGCCCAAGACCGGTTACACCCGCGACCAGTTCGGCACGGGCTGGACCGACACCGACCACAACGGCTGTGAGACCCGCGAGGACATACTCAAGCGGGACCTCAAGGACGTGACGTTCAAGGACAAGTGCGACGTGTCGTCCGGCACGCTCGCGCATGACCCGTACACCGGGCAGTCCATCACCTTCAAGCGCGGCGCCAGCAAGATCGACATCGATCATGTGGTGGCGCTGTCGGACGCCTGGCAGAAGGGCGCCCAGCAGTGGGACAAGCAGAAGCGGACCGCGTTCGCCAATGATCCGCTCAACCTGATCGCCGTCGACGCGAGCGCGAACCGCCGCAAGAGCGACGGCGACGCGGCGACCTGGCTGCCGCCCTACAAGGCGTACCGCTGTACGTATGTGGCGGACCAGGTGGCCGTGAAGAAGAAGTACGGCGTGTGGCTGACCGATGCCGAGAAGACCGCCATGAAGACGGTCCTCGACGGCTGTCCCGACCAGAAGCTCCCGGCGGGCTGAGCGGGCTGAGCGGGCTGAGGGGGCTGCGCGGGCTGAGGGGGCTGAGCGGGCTGAGCGGGCTTTTGGCCGGGGGCGGGTGGGCGTCGTCAGCCCGCGGCGACCTGGGACTTCGGCGGGGCGACCGCGTGGACGGGCCGGCCGAAGTCCGAGAAGGCGACGGTGCCGGGGCTGTCGCCGCCCGAGGAGACCATCTTCAGGAGATAGGGCTTGCCGGACGTCGCCACGTCCATGGTGAAGTCTCCGGTGCTGTCGTTCTCGGTCAGCACGATCGCGGGGGCGCCGCCGACCGTCGTGGTCGCGCCCTTGCGTGCCACCGTGTCCTCGCCCTTGAGGGGGCCGAAGAAGCTGTTCAGGTCGCAGGCGGCGGCGAGGTCCTTGCCGTCGCCGGACGTCGTGTTCGTCTTCGTCCACTTGCCGGTCGACTTCTCCGGCTTCACATACGCCGTGTGGCCGACCTTGATGAGTTTGAGGGCGTCCTTGCCGTCCCCGAGGGTGCCGGTGCAGTCGCCCTTGGAGTTCAAGGACACGTCCAGCTTGCTGGGGCCGTCCTTCGCGTCGACGATGTCCGCCAGCACGTGCAGCGAAGAGGCCGAGCGGGTGGCCTTGAGCGCGTTGGTGGCGATCTGGCCGCCGGAGAGGTCCGCGTACGGGCCCTTCGTGGCGCTCGGCGTCGCGGCGGCCGGGGCCGCGGCGGTCGGCGACGTGGCGGCGGCCGCGCCCTTGGCGGAGCCGGAGCCGGAGCCGGAGCCGGAGCTCGAACAGGCCGTCAGGGCCGTGGTGGCGCAGACGAGGAGGGCGGTGCTGGTGACGATCGTGCGGCGGCGCATGACGGTGAACTCCCCCTGGGGGCACGGCGGTACGGGGTGGTGGTGAGGGGCCGGCGCGGTGGCAGGTGCGGCGGACCGCGGCACATCAGAGCAGAGCGCTGTGAACCGAGTCAACATCGACGCATGGATCGTTACCATTCACGGTGTGTACCGGGTGCTGTGGCATCGTTCGGTAGGCTCGGCGTCATGGACGAGGGGAGCGGCCAAGTGCCGCAGCACGCAACGGAGGTGACCGCGGCCGCCATCGCCCGGCTGGCGGGGGTGGGCCGCGCGGCGGTCAGCAACTGGCGCCGCCGTCACGCCGACTTCCCCAAGCCGGTCGGCGGCACCGACACCAGCCCCTCCTTCGCGCTCGGCGAGGTCGAGCAGTGGCTGCGCGACCAGGGCAAGCTCGCCGAAGTCCCGCTGCGCGAACGGGTCTGGCAGCAGCTCTGCGTCCACCCCGCGGGCGCGGTCACGGCCCTGGTGCACGCGGGGCGCGTCCTGCTGATGCTGCGTCAACAGCCGCCGCTGTGGCGCCAGTTGGCCAAGATGTCCGACGCCGATCTGACTGAGCGGCTGCCCGAGGTCCTTGACCGGGTGGCGGGCGAACGCCTGGGGCCGGGCGGCTGCCTGCCGGGTGCTCACACCCAGGGTGTGAACACCCCTGGCGCCGCGGAGTTCGCCTCGTTCGTGCCGCTGCTGCGCGGGGTCGTCGCACTCGCCGACGAGGCCGGACCCCGGGACGCCTTCGAGTTCCTGCTCGGCCGGCACCTCGACGCCAACCCCCGCCAGTACACGCTCACCCCCCGGGGCCCCGCAGACCTGATGGCCGCACTCGCCGGGCCCGCCGCCTGCGTCCTCGACCCGGCCTGCGGCACCGGCGCCCTGCTGGGCGCGCTGCCGACGGCAGGCGCCCTGCACGGCCAGGACGCCGACCCCGACCTCGCCGCCCTGACCGGGCTCCGGCTCGCCCTGGCGGGCTCCGCAGCCGTCCGCACCGTGGCCGCCGACTCGCTGCGCGCGGACGCCTTCCCCGAACTGGCCGCGGACGCCGTCCTGTGCCACCCGCCGTTCAACGAGCGGTCCTGGGGCCACGACGAACTCGCCTACGACCCGCGCTGGGAGTACGGCCTCCCGGCCCGCACCGAGTCCGAACTGGCCTGGGTGCAGCACGCGCTGGCGCGGCTGCGCGAGGGCGGCACGGCCGTGCTGCTCATGCCGCCCGCCGCCGCCTCGCGCCGGTCCGGGCGGCGCATCCGCGCCGGCCTGCTGCGCCGTGGCGCCCTGCGCGCCATCGTCGCCCTGCCGCCCGGGGCCGCGCCCCCGTACGGCATCCCGCTGCACCTGTGGGTGCTGCGCAGGCCGGGCGCCGCCGACCGGCCCGCCGCCGAACTCCTCCTCGTCGACACCTGCGGCATCGAGGGCGCGGCGGTGGACGCGGGCCGCGACCGCCTGCCCTGGCCTGCCCTGCGGACCGCGGTGCTCGACGCCTGGACCGCGTTCGACCGCGACGGCACCGTCACCGGGCAGCCCGGCGTCAGCCGGTCGGTGCCGGTCATCGACCTCCTCGACGACGAGGTCGACCTCGCGCCGGCCCGTCATCTGCCGCCCCCCGCGGCCGAGGGCGGCGCCGCCGCTCTCGACGCCGTACGCGAACGGCTCCACGCCACGCTGCGGCAGGCCGCCGAGCTGGTCCCGGACCCCGCAGGCGAGGCCCCCGGTACGCGCCGGACCCTCACCACCGTCGGCGAACTCGCCCGCGCGGGCGCGCTGGTGATGCGTCCCGGCGGCGCCGGCACCTCGGGCGCGGGCGGCACCCCGCCCGCCGTCCTCACCGAGCACGACGTGCTGGCCGGCACCGCTCCCTCGGGCAGCCTGCCCGAGGGACCCGCCGAGGAACCGGTGCTCATCCGGGCCGGCGACGTGGTGGTGCCGGTGCTCGGCGGCGGGACGATCGTCCGGGTCGTCGACGAGAGCCACGCGGGCGCCGCACTCGGCCGCAACCTTCAGCTCCTGCGGCCCGAACCCGGCGCGCTCGACCCGTGGTTCCTCGCCGGATTTTTGCGCGGCACCGCCAACAACCGCCAGGCCAGCAGCCACGCCACCACCGCCTCCCGGCTCGACGTGCGCCGACTGCATGTGCCGCGGCTGCCGCTGGCGGACCAGCGGCGCTACGGCGAACGGTTCCGCGCGCTCGCCGCGTTCGAGGACACGCTGCGGCTGGTGGGCCGGCTCGGAGAGCAGCTGGTGCGAGGACTTCACGACGGCCTGACCGACGGCGGGGCCGCCCCGGAGTGAGGGGTCTCGGCGGCCCGAGCGACGGGCGTCAGCGGCCGGAGTGAGGGGCGGCAGTGGCCGGTGTGGCGGGGCGTCAGCGGCCGGTGTGACATGGGGGAGCGGGGGGCCGACCGGTCCCTGATGACGGTTGGATACCGGCCGGGGGATCGCCCGGGACGTTGTCGGTGGCGGTGTATACGCTCGTGTCCCCGCGCCCGTCCCCGTTCTCCAGGAGCAGCAATGCACGGCCCCGGCTATGGACCGCCGCAGCCCCGCCCCTCGCGGACGGCGCCGATGGTGCTGCGCGTGCTGTTCGCGGCGGTGCCGCTGCTCAGTTGCGGGCTGCTGTCGTGGACGGCGCTGCTGCGGCTCGCCATAGTGACCGGGCGCCGGGCGCACTGGGTGCTGTTCTGGGCCCAACTGTCCCTGTTCGTCTTCTTCTTCGCCTTCGTCGTGGCGTCGCGCGACGAGAACGACGCGAGGATGAACACCGGCATGATCGGTCTGCTCTCCCTCGCCGTGGCCACCACCGCCTGTTTCCTGTACGCCGACATCCGGCACGCCGCCGGGCCGCGGGCGCCGGGTCCGTACGGCCCGCCCGCCGGATACGGGCCGCCGCACATGCCGGCGGGCGCGGCCCCCCGGTTCGGGGCGTACGCCAATCCGTACGCCGACACCCCGGCGCCGGGCACACCGCCCACCCCCGCGCCGCCCGTACCCATGACCCCCGCGCCCATGGCGTCCGCGCCCATGCCCCCCGCGCCGAGGGCCCCTGTTCCACCGCGGCCGCACGCCCCGGGCGCACCCAGGATCGACCAGGTCAGGGCCGAACTCGACGAGCTGTCGCAGTACTTGCGCAAGGGGACCGAGGGCGAGACCCGGTGACCGTGGGACGAGTCGTCGCCGGACGCTACGAGCTGGCGGCGCTCCTCGGCCAGGGCGGCATGGGCCAGGTGTGGACGGCGTACGACAGCCGCCTTGACCGGCGGGTCGCGGTGAAGCTCCTGCGGCCCGACCGCGTCGCGGGCGCCGGGCGGGCCGACGACGCGGAGGAGCTGCGGCGCCGCTTCGTGCGCGAGTGCCGGGTGACCGCACAGGTCGACCATCCGGGGCTCGTCACCGTGCACGACGCGGGCAGCGACGGCGACGACCTGTACCTCGTCATGCAGCATGTCGCCGGCGCCGACCTCGCCGACCACCTCGCCGAGCACGCGCCCTACCCGTGGCCGTGGGCGGTGGCCGTCGCGGCCCAGCTGTGCGCGGTGCTGTCGGCGGTGCACGCCGTGCCGATCGTCCACCGCGACCTCAAGCCGCGCAACGTCATGGTGAAGCCGGACGGCACGGTGACCGTCCTCGACCTGGGCGTCGCCTCCGTCCTCGACTCGGACACCACGCGCCTGACCCACACCGGCTCACCCATCGGATCGCCCGCCTACATGGCGCCCGAGCAGGCGATGGGCGGCGCCGTCGGCCCCTACACCGACCTGTACGCGCTGGGCGTGGTGCTGCACGAACTGCTCAGCGGGGACGTCCCGTTCGCGGGGTCCACCCTGCTCGGCGTCCTGCACCGCCACCTGTACGAGGCGCCCGTCGCGGTGCGCGAGCTGCGCCCCGAGGTGCCCGAGCCCCTGGAAGCGCTCGTGCTGCGGCTGCTCGCCAAGGACCCGCAGGACAGGCCGAGTTGTGCGCAGGAGGTGTACGAGGCGCTGGCGCCGCTCCTGCCGCCGCGGGGCGGCTCGGGGCTCGCGGGGCCGCTCGATCCGACCCGGCCGTTCCTGCGCCCGCACGCGCCCTGGCCGGACCGCGTCGCCACGCCCGCACCCGGCCCGGTCACCGTGACGCCGCCGCTGCCCACGGCCCCGCCGCGGCCCGACGTGGCGGGCGCGGTCGACGAGGTCAAACGGCTGCTCGGCGAGGGCCGCATCACCCAGGCCGTCGACATCCTCGGCTCGATCCTGCCCGCCGCCGCGGCCGAACACGGCGAACGCTCGCCGGTGGTACGGATCCTGCGCAAGCAGTACGCGGCGACCCTGATGGACGACGGCCAGTACCGGCGCGCGCTGCCCGAACTGCGCCGGCTGGCCGCCGACAGGGCCGCCGACGCCGGTCCCGCCGACCCGGGGGCCCTGGACTTCCGCCACGACATGGCCCAGTGCCTGGAACAACTCGGGGATGCGGCGGGGGCGTTGGCGGAGTACCGGGCGGTGCTGCCCGGCCTCGAAGCGCTGTATGCGGCCACCGACCCGTCCCGCCCCTTCGCCGTCCGGCACCGGATCGGTGACCTCCTGCTCGCGGTGGGCGACCATGCCGGCGGGCACCAGCAGCTCCAGGGGCTGCTGTGGGACGCGGAGCGGGTGTACGGGGCGCAGCATCCCTACCCCGCGGAACTCCGCCGCGCGCTGGCCCACCAGAGAGACCTCCGCGGCGCGTAGCCCCGCTCGCCCCCGCCCCGGTCTGCGGCCCGGCCCCCTTCTGCGCAGTTCCCCGCGCCCCTGACTACCCGATACCCAGCGACCCGCCTCCGGGTGCGGACCGTGCTGGGTCACCCGCGCAGTTCCCCGCGATGCCTGGCGACCCGTCTTCGGGTGCGGGCCGTGCTGGGTCACCCGCGCAGTTCCCCGCGCCCCTTGACTACTCGGTGCCGGTCGGCACGGGCATGTTCAGCCTGTCCGGCGTTTGAGGACGAGCGCCGTTCAGGCGCGAACGGGGTCTGGGGCGGAGCCCCAGGGGCTCATTTTCACCTCCGGAGGGTTTCGGGAAGGGGCGGGGTGGGGTGCCTCCCGGGGTCTGGGGCGGAGCCCCGGCAACCCCGCCTCCGGGTGCGGGCCGTGCTGGGGCACCCGCGCCGTTCCCCGCGCCCCCACAGGGGCACCGGAACTGTCGGGCCGGCCCGCACCCCCCACGGCGGAGGCCGCGCCAAGGGCGCAACCCGCACCCCTACGCAGGGCGCCCGGCATCGCGCACCCGGCGCAGCCGGGGCCAGGCTGCCACGGCCAGCAGGGCCAGGGCGGACGCGCCGCCCACGAGCGAGCCCGAGCGCAGCCCCGGCGGCCGGAAGTCGCACTCCACCGACCTCGCGCCGGCGGGAAGGGAGACGGCGACCAGGCCCAGATGGTCGCCGGCGGGTGCCGCCACCGCGCCGTCCACCCGGCACGTCCACCCCGCGATCCTCGGCATCGCGAACACCGCCGTTCCCCGCGCCCCGGCGGGCAGTTCGGCGCGTATCGAGCTGTCCGCGACCGAGACCCGGGCCGCACCCGTCGTGCGCAGCTGATCGACCGCGCGGGACAGGGCCGCCCGGTCGAGGCAGCCCAGTTCCGCGGAGCGGTCGGCGGGCGACAGGGTCACGTGCGAGGCGCGCCCCGGCCCGGCAGAGGGGCCGAACGGGATCAGCGGGGCCCGTCGGCTCGGCGCGCCGCCGCGCATCTCCACGACGGGCCCGCCGCCCAGGCGTGCGGTGCCGAAGTGGTCGGGCGCGGACAGGAAGATGTCGGTGCCGGCCGGGCACCCCTGGGCGAGGGTGCGCACGGTGTAGACGCGGGCGCCGAGCAGGAGTTCCTGGTTGCGGAACGGATCGGTGCCGTACGACAGGGGCGGCCCGGACGGCCGGAGCGTGACCAGGGGCGGTGTCGCGGCGGCCCGCACCAGCTCCGGCGCGCCCGCCTTCCCCGCGACCCGCACGCGCGCGCTCACCGAGAAGATCGCGTCGGTCACCGGATTGTCCAGACTCTGGAGCGCCCGCCCCCGCGAGGTCCAGCCGCCGCCGAGCGCGGTCATCGTACGGTTCAGCACCTCGGGGGTGAGGCTGGAGTAGTAGGCGCCGCCCTCCCCGCCGAGCAGCAGGGGGTCGTTGTTGGTGATCTGGCGCTGCCCGGGGTCGGTGCGCGAGGCCGGCCATGCGGAGGCCCGCGATCCGAGTGCGGCCCGCTCGGTGTGGGCGGGGCCCCAGGCGGGATAGCCGTCCATGCGGGCCGCCCGCCCCTTGTCCCCGTACGCCTGCGTGACACCCGCCTGCGCGATCTGCGCCCCGGCCAGCAGGGCGAGCGCGACGACGGTGAGTCCGCGCCGGCCCCTGCGGGCCAGCAGCAGACCGCCCACCACGGCGGCGAGACCCGCCGCGAGCAGGGGGTACGTCCACGCCGATATCAGCTCGCTGAAGGCCGCGCCCACCGCGATCAGGGCGAGCACACCGCTCCCGCCGAGCAGCGCGCGACGCCCGGGGACTCCGTACGACAGACAGATCCACGCGGCGATCACGAGGATGCCGCACAGCACGAACGTCTGGCGGTAGGGGCTGCCGTTGGGGGTGGCGAAGGCATGCCAGGCCAGATGGGTGGGCTTGAACTGGAAGGACAGCGCGACGGCGAGGGCCAGGCCGGACCAGGCGTACCGCTCGCGGCGCGGCACCGCGCGGTGGAAGGCGAGGGCGCAGGCCAGGAGCAGCGCGCCGGTGCCGAGGAAGACGGCGGGGGAGGAGAAGGAGTACGTGCCGGGCAGGGTGCGGGCCAGGTAGTCCGGCCAGGACACCGGCGCGAACTCCCGCACCCAGCCCGGGTGCGCGTGCTTCGTGCCCAGATACACGGTGAACAGGACGGGCGCCGAGAGCCCGATGCCGATCACGACCGACCGCCCGGCCCGCAGCACCGTCCGCGTCCGGCCGCGCGCGTCCGCGTCGCGGTCCACGTACAGAAGGAGGAGCAGGACCAGACCGGCCCCGATCGTGGCCATGTACGCGGTGTAGAAGTTGGCGGTCCAGGCGAGCGCCACGACCAGCGGGCCGAGCACCGGCCGCCGCCGGTTCCTGGCCCAGTGGCCGACCAGGCACAGCAGCGGGAAGGCGATGAGGCCGTCGAGCCACATCGGGTTGTACGTGGCTTCCAGGACCGACCAGCCGCACAGCGCGTACGCGGCGCCGAGCACCCCCGCCGCCCAGCGGTGGCGCACCGCGGGACGCAGGGCGAGCAGCAGCACCGTCATGGCGATCGCCGCCGAGGCCGTCTTGAGGACGGTGATGACGTACACGGCGAGGTCGATCCGGTCGCGCGGGAAGAGCGCGACGAGGAGCGCGAAGGGGCTGCTGAGGTACGTGCCGAGATCGGGCAGGAACGAAGTGCCGTACCCGGACTGCCAGTTGAGGAGGAGCCCGCCCTCGGCGCGGCCGTGCAGCAGGTCCCACAGATGGGCGTGGAAGGGGACGAACTGGTTGCCCAGGTCGTTGATGCTGCGGGTGTGGCGCTGGAGCGGGCCCAGCGGGATCGCCCCGGCGACGGCGTCCGCGCCGCACACCGCGATGAGGGTGATCAGTGCGGAGAGGGCGGCGGCCCGGGTGCGGGGGCGGCGGGCGGCCGGGGTCCGTGCCGGGGCCGCCGGCGGGGCGGGAGCGGCTTCGAGGGTCGGCATGGTCGGCATCGGGGTCCTTTGCTGTGCGCTGCCGTCGAATATGCCGGACCGCCCGGGGCAACACGGCGGGTGCGGACGTCAGTTCACGCGATGGACGGCGCGGCTTCATCCGGCGTCACCCCCGCGACCGATGGGGGTCGCGAATCGTTGGGCGAATCAGTGGCCCCGGCCACGCCGACTGCCTACCATCGATCACCGCAAGGTCTTAGCAAGGTTCGTCGCCATGCCGCACGTATCTGCTCCGCCGGGAGGCTCCTTTGCACCGCCGTCGTCGTACCGCGCTCTCCGTCTCCGTCGTCCTGCTCGCCGCGGGTCCCCTCCTGGCCGCGTGCGGCAGTACGGCCCATCCGGGGGCCGCGGCCGTCGTCGGCGGGCAGCGGATCGAGGTCTCCGCGCTCCAGGCCGAAGTCAAGGACGTACGGACGGCCCAGCAGAACGCGCCGCAGTCCGCCCAGCTGATCAAGGACTCGGGCCAGCTCGGCAAGGTGAAGCTCAGCAACATGATCTTCGACCGGGTCCTCGCGCGCGCCGCCGACCAGGCCGGGGTGGGCGTCAGCCGCAAGGAGGTCCAGGACGCGCGGGCCGCGATGGTCCAGCAGGCCGGCGGTGAGGACCAGCTGCGCGAGCAGGCCCTCACCAACGGCGGGCTCGCGCCGGGCCAGATCGACGCGTACGTACAGCGGCAGGTCCTGGAGCAGAAGCTGGCCGTCAAGATCGGCGCGCGGACGCAGCAGGACCTGCTGCCCGTCCTGGTCAAGGCGTCCAAGGACCTTCATGTGGACGTGAACCCCCGGTACGGCAGCTGGAACACGAACCAGATCCAGCTCACCGACCACCAGGCGCCGTGGATCGCCACGGCCAAGCAGCCGGCCGGGCCGCAGGCCGCCCCCGACGGCCGGCAGGGCGCCGCCCCCGACCAGCAGGACGACCCGGGGGACTCCGCGTCGACCGGCTGAGCCAGCGGGTAGGTTCGACGGGTGACTGCTGTCGAAGAACCCGGCCGAATCGTTTTGCTCACGGCGAGCCACCGGGTCGCCCCCGGCCTCCTGTCGTGGCCCGCGTGGGAGACCCTGCGCGGCGCCGACCTCGTGCTGTGCCCCGATGCGGGGCACCCGCAGCTGCCGTATCTGCGCGAGGCCGGCGTCGAGGCCGAACTGTCCGCGCCGGACGCGCGGGAGCTGGTCGAGACGTGTGCCGGGGGTCGCACCGTGGTGGTGCTGGTCTCGGGCGAGGGCGACCGGCGCCTGACCGACGGGCTCGCCCGCCTCGCCGGTTCCGGCCGCGTGAGCATGCCGAACCTTGAGCTGCTGCCCGGCTCCTACGACCTGCCGGGCGCGCGCCTGCTCGACCTCGTCCAGGTCATGGACCGCATCCGGCGCGAGTGCCCGTGGTCCTCGCAGCAGACACACAAGGGGCTCGCCAAGTACGCCCTTGAGGAGGCGTACGAACTCGTCGAGGCGGTGGAGGAGGGCGACCGCGACGAGTTGCGCGAGGAGCTGGGCGACGTGCTGCTCCAGGTCGTCTTCCACGCGCGGATCGCCGAGGAGGACGCGGAGGAGCCCTTCTCGGTGGACGACGTCGCGGGCGGCATCGTGGAGAAGCTGATCCACCGGCATCCGCATGTGTTCGGCTCGGAACGGGCGGACACTCCGGAGGAGGTCGCGGAGCACTGGCGGCGGATGAAGGCGGTCGAGAAGCAGCGGGCGTCCGTGACGGACGGGGTGCCGCTCGGGCAGCCGGCGCTCGCCCTGGCGGCCAAACTGTCCTCCCGCGCGCGCACGGCGGGCCTCGCTGTCCCGCTCCCCTCCGGGGAGGGGGTGGGGTACCGCCTGCTCGCCCTCGCGGTGGAGGCGGAGGCCGCGGGCGCCGACCCGGAGGCAGCGCTGCGCGCGGCGGCCCGCGCGTACCGCGAGGCCATCCGCGCGACGGAGTAACCCTGGACGCCCCCGCGCCCCCTGAACCTGCGTTCGCCTTCACGTGCGGCCCGGTGGGGGCTGGTCGCGCAGTTCCCCGCGCCCCTTGAATCTGCGTTCGTTTTTACGTGCGGCCCGGTGGGGGGTGCTCGCGCAGTTCCTCGCGCCCCTTGGTTGCCCGGTGCTGGCTGGCATGGGCATCTTCAGCCTGTCCGGCGTTTGAGGACGAGCGCCGTTCAGGCGCGGCGGGGTCTGGGGCGGAGCCCCAGGGTGCTGGTTGCGCAGTTCCCCGCGCCCCTGAATCTGCATTCGTTTTTACGTGCGGCCCGGTGGGTGCTGGTTGCGCAGTTCCTCGCGCGCCTTGGTTGCCCGGTGCTGGCTGGCATGGGCATCTTCAGCCTGTCCGGCGTTTGAGGACGAGCGCCGTTCAGGCGCGGCGGGGTGTGGGGCGGAGCCCCAGGGTGCTGGTTGCGCAGTTCCCCGCGCCCCTTGGCTGCCCGGTGCTGGCCGGCATGGGCACCTTCAGCCTGTCCGGCGTTTGAGGACGAGCGCCGGACGGGCGCGGCGGGGTGTGGAGCGGAGCGCCAGGGTGCTGGTTGCGCAGTTCCGGTGGCTGGGCGAGACAGCTGTCACCACGGCGCCGGTTGGAACGTTCAAGATCGGCGCGGCGTCACTGGGGCGCCAGAGACCGCGCCCCAGTCCGGCCGGCCGACCGGTAGGGGCTGTGCATGGTGAGAAAGCGGACGTCGAGGTCGGTCTCCAGGTAGTCCATGCGCCGCTCCCAGAAGGCTTGCATGTGGGGGAGGGCAAGGTGGGCGTCGAGATCGGCCTGGGAGCGCCAGGCCTCGTAGAAGACGAAGACGCCGGGGTCGTTGCGATCTTCGTGGAAGTGGTACTCCAGGCAGCCGGACTCCTGCCGGGTCGGCTCGACGAACGAGAGCAGAAGCTGCTTCAACTCCTCGGCGCGTTCGGGTTTGGGGCGAGCAATGCCGACGAGTGCGAATGGCTGAGGCATGCGGGTTCTCTCCGATAGGTACAATCAATCTCGTACCTCCCGGACGCTACCGAACTCGTAGGTACGATGCAATCCTTACCTGAAGGGAGGTGTCCCGAATGCCCGACGGTGAAGGCCACCCGAGCCTTGAGGAGATCGAGCTCGGCCCCGTACTCTCCGCGCTGGCAGATCCGCTGCGCCGCCGAGTGGTGCGTGAGCTGGCGGCCGAACCCGACGGCACGGCGCGGACCTGCAGCTCCTTCGGGCTGCCGGTCTCCAAGGCGACCGTCACGCACCACTTCCGTGCACTGCGCGAGGCCGGGTTGATCCGGCAGGTCGACCGGGGCAACAGCCGGATGGCAGGCCTGCGCCGGGCCGACATCGAACAGCGGTTTCCTGGACTGCTGGGCATCGTGGCAGCCGAGCCGGAGGAGTGAGCTCAGGAGCGGGACAGGTCCCCTTCACGCCGGCATCCTGACGCACGCGCGCGTCAACGCCGCGTCCACGGCAGACGCGACGTCCGCAAAAGCCGGCCGGTGGAGAGCGCCAGGAGCCCGGATCCCCAAACCGTCCGGCAACGCCGCAGGTCAAGCGCTTGCACGTGTCCCAGGCGTTGCGACAGGACATCGTGACGGAGACGGTGTCGGCGGCGCCGGCCATGACGAGGAAGGCCAAACCGACCCACGGGTTGGGCGGCAGTCCGAACAGCGTCAGCGAGTCGCCCCAGGCGGCGGATCCCCTTGGCTGCTGGGTGCGGGCCCGCATGCGCATCTTCAGCCCGTCCGGCGTTTGAGGACGAGCGCCGTTCAGGCGCGGCGGGGTGTGGGGCGGAGCGACAGGGTGTTGGTTGCGCTCCTTGGCTGCTGGGTGCGGGCCCGCATGTGCATCCTCAGCCCGTCCGGCGTTTGAGGACGAGCGACCTCAAGGTGCGAACGGGGTGTGGGGCGGAGCGACAGGGTGTTGGTTGCGCTCCTTGGCTGCTGGGTGCGGGCCCGCATGCGCATCCTCAGCCCGTCCGGCGTTTGAGGACGAGCGACCTCAAGGCGCGTTCGGGGTGTGGGGCGGAGCCCCAGGGGGTGGGGCGGGGGTGGCCCGGGCGCGGGATACGGTCGGGGCGTGCAGGACGACGCCCCCCTTCCCCCCGCCCCCGAACTCTTCACCTGGGAGTTCGCCACCGACCCCTACCCCGCGTACGCCTGGCTCCGCGAGCACGCCCCCGTGCACCGCACCCGGCTGCCCAGCGGGGTGGAGGCCTGGCTTGTGACGCGGTACGGGGACGCCAAGCAGGCCCTCGCCGACCAGCGGCTCTCCAAGAACCCCGCCCATCACGCCGAGCCGGCCCACGCCAAGGGCAAGACGGGCATTCCGGGTGAGCGCAAGGCCGAGCTGATGACGCATCTGCTCAACATCGACCCCCCGGACCACACCCGCCTGCGCAGGCTCGTCTCCAAGGCGTTCACACCCCGTACGGTGGCCCAATTCGCGCCCCGCGTGCAGGAGTTGACGGACCAGCTCATCGACGCCTTCGCGGCGAAGGGCGAGGCCGACCTCATCCATGAGTTCGCCTTCCCGCTCCCCATCTACGCCATCTGCGACCTGCTCGGCGTCCCGCGCGAGGACCAGGACGACTTCCGCGACTGGGCCGGCATGATGATCCGCCACGGTGGCGGGCCGCGCGGTGGCGTCGCCCGCTCGGTGAAGAAGATGCGCAACTACCTCGCCGAGCTCATCCACAAGAAGCGCGAGAACCCCGGCGACGACCTCATCTCGCGGCTCATCGAGGCCAGCGACCACGGCGAGCACCTGACCGAGAACGAGGCCGCCGCGATGGCCTTCATCCTGCTCTTCGCCGGGTTCGAGACGACCGTCAACCTGATCGGGAACGGGGTGTACGCCCTGCTGCGCAACCCCGGCCAGCGCGAGCGCCTTCAGGCCTCGCTCGACGCGGGCGAGAGCGACCTCCTGGAGACCGGTGTCGAGGAACTGCTGCGCTACGACGGCCCGGTCGAGCTCGCGACGTGGCGGTTCGCGACCGAGGCGCTGACACTGGGCGGCCAGGACATCGCGGCCGGCGACCCCGTCCTCGTCGTGCTCGCCGCCGCCGACCGCGACCCGGAGCGCTTCGAGGACCCGGACACGCTCGACCTCGGCCGGCGCGACAACCAGCACCTCGGGTACGGCCACGGCATCCACTACTGCCTCGGTGCGCCGCTCGCGCGACTGGAGGGACAGACCGCGCTCGCGACTCTGCTGCGCCGCCTTCCTGACCTGCGCCTCGCGGTGGAACCTGACGATTTGCGCTGGCGCGGCGGGCTCATCATGCGTGGACTGCGCACCCTGCCGGTCGAGTTCACACCGCCCGCGGACAACCGGAATTCCGCCGTCACCTGACACACCGTCAAGACTGTGACTTTTACGTGATCGCGGTGCCATCGACTTGTGACAGGCGTTCGAGTACGGCTACGTTCACCGTTCATTCGGCTCAGCAGTCACACGGAAGGCCTTCTTCATGCGCTCCGGGAATGGACGGCATCGTCGACCCCGCCAGGCACCCGCCCTCGTCGTAGCGGCAGGAGTGACCGGGTCCGCCATCGCGCTGCCCCTGCTCGCCGCGACCGGCGCGAGCGCCGCGGACGCCGGCACCTGGAACCAGGTCGCCTCCTGCGAGTCCGGCGGAATGTGGAGCGCCGACTTCGGCAACGGTCTGTACGGCGGGCTCCAGCTCTCGCAGGCCACCTGGGAGGTGTACGGCGGCAACGAGTACGCCCAGCGCGCCGACCTCGCGAGCCGGGCGCAGCAGATAGCCGTCGCCGAGAACGTGCTCACGGCCAAGGGCCCGAGCGCCTTCGCGAGCTGTGGCACCAGCGCCGGGCTCGCCAAGGGCGGCGGCTCGGCGAACGTCGATCCGGGCGTGCCGGACGCGCCGGACGGAACGGCGTCGTCCCTGCCGTCCATCCCGGGCGTCCCCACCGCCCCCGCGACCGGGACGCCCGACGCCACACCGACGCAGGACGGCACCGGCCAGGCCACGCCGTCCACGGACGCATCGAAGCCGAGCGGGCCGGCCAAGTCCGCCACCCCGTCCGCCTCCACGTCGGCGAGCCCCGGCAAGCACCGCGGGACGCCGGCGCCGGAGGAGAGCACGGGCGCCACCGCGCCGCAGACGCCGCCCGCCCGGACCGGCTCCGCCGCCGAGAACGGCGCGGGCGACTCGACGGACGGCCGCGACGCGGGACGGCACGCCTCGCGAGGTGACGGCGCCTCACGCGAGACGGGCAACACGCCTGCGGCGAGCGGCGCCTACACCGTCCGGCCCGGCGACAACCTCTCGGTCATCGCCGACGCGAACAAGGTCCAGGGCGGCTGGCCCGCGCTCTACCACGCCAACGAGCAGCTGATCGGCACCGACCCCAACCTGATCCTGCCTGGCCAGAGCCTGGACCTGAAGGACGTGACGGCCGCCAGGGCGACCCCGGGCGCCACCTCGGCGACCCCGGACGCCACCTCGGGCTCCGCCCCGGCCACCACGGCGGACTCCACCCCGAACTCCACCCCGAAACAGGGTTAGTTCGAGGGCGTATGTCCGTTCTGTGCAAGTGAGACATGGGTCTCTTCGCCTCAACTGGCGTGTCCTGTCTGCCCGGTCCGTCCGTCCCGCCCCTCACCTGCGGAAACATCCCTTCTGTAACCGCAAGTAAGGGGGATTTCTCCCCGATGTGCGTCTTTGAACATTGGCGGGGCGTGTGTTTTCGTCGGACTCGCTCGTCACCGCGAGCCCCGTCAGCCGAGCACGCCGAATCCTGCCGTCGGCCGATGGGAACAGTCGACGCTTATGCGCCGTAGGCAGGAGCGGGGGACCCAAGGTAAGTGCCGGGCCCGGCAGTTCGACAGGACTGCCGAGAACGGCTTGGGGTGAAGACGGGCGCATCGACGCTCGGCCGGGCAGCTCACGCCCGAACCCGACAGCTCACCTCGCAGGCGTCGGTGAGGAGAACTCCATGCTGCTTTCCGGCAAGGGCAAGCACCGCCGCCCGTCCAAGGCCGTCCGTGTCGCCACGCTGGCCGGTGTCACCGGTGCCGCTGTCGCCGCCCCGCTGATGGCGGCCGGCTCCGCCAGCGCCGCCTCCGTGCAGACCTGGGACGCCGTCGCCCAGTGCGAGTCCGGCGGCAACTGGTCCATCAACACCGGCAACGGTTACTACGGTGGCCTCCAGTTCTCGAACTCCTCCTGGGCCGCCGCCGGCGGCACCCAGTACGCCTCGCGCGCCGACCTGGCCACCAAGGGTCAGCAGATAGCCGCCGCCGAGAAGCTGCTCGCCATCCAGGGCCCGGGTGCCTGGTCCTGCGCCGGCGCCGGCAACTTGACGTCGGGTGGCGCCAAGGCCGACGTGGACACCTCCGGCTCGTCCTCTTCCTCCTCGAAGGCCGCCAAGCCCTCGAAGCCGAAGAAGCAGGCCCAGCCGCAGCAGAAGTCGCAGAAGTCCGAGCGCACCGAGTCCGCGCCGGCCAGCCGCAGCGAGCAGCGCAGCGAGCCGGTCAAGCAGGGCGACGGCGAGTACACGGTCAAGTCCGGCGACACCCTCGGCACCATCGCGAACGCCAACGGCGTCAAGGGCGGCTGGGAGAAGGTGTTCGACCTGAACAAGGACATCGTCAAGGACGCGAACCTGATCTTCCCGGGCCAGAAGCTCCACCTCGGCTGAGTCCGGCCGACCCCCAGGCCGCCCCGGCCCGGCGCGCGTTCCCCCGTACGCGCCGGGCCGGGGCTTCGCCGTTACCGGGCAGTAGTGTTGTGGTCCTTTGCCCGGGAATCCAGGCCATTGGGCCCTTTTTCGTCCCAGGACGCGGGCACCCGGCCGGTCTGGGCCCCGGAGCCGGTTAGGCTCTTGTCGCAAGGCGAAGCGACCCCGCATGTCCCTTGCACTGCTTGCGTCACATCTAGCGTCACATCCCAGAAGGAGATGCTCGTGCCGTCCATCGACGTCGTCGTAGCCCGGGAAATCCTGGACTCCCGAGGCAACCCCACGGTCGAGGTCGAGGTCGGCCTCGACGACGGCAGCACCGGCCGTGCTGCCGTCCCGTCGGGCGCCTCCACCGGTGCCTTCGAGGCCATCGAGCTTCGTGACGGCGACCCCAACCGCTACGGCGGCAAGGGTGTCGAGAAGGCCGTCCTCGCCGTCATCGAGCAGATCGGCCCGGAGCTCGTCGGCTACGACGCCACCGAGCAGCGCCTGATCGACCAGGCCATGTTCGACCTGGACGCCACGGACAACAAGGGCTCGCTCGGCGCCAACGCCATCCTCGGCGTCTCGCTCGCCGTCGCGCACGCCGCCTCCGAGGCCAGCGACCTGCCGCTGTTCCGTTACCTCGGCGGCCCCAACGCGCACCTGCTGCCCGTCCCGATGATGAACATCCTCAACGGTGGGTCGCACGCCGACTCCAACGTCGACATCCAGGAGTTCATGATCGCCCCGATCGGCGCGGAGTCCTTCTCCGAGGCCCTTCGCTGGGGTGCCGAGGTCTACCACACGCTCAAGGGCGTCCTGAAGCGCAAGGGCCTGTCCACCGGCCTCGGCGACGAGGGCGGCTTCGCGCCGAACCTGGAGTCCAACCGCGCCGCCCTCGACCTCATCCTTGAGGCCATCAAGGAAGCCGGTTACGCCCCGGGCAAGGACATCGCGCTCGCGCTCGACGTCGCCGCCTCGGAGTTCTACAAGGACGGCACGTACGAGTTCGAGGGCAAGTCCCGCTCGGCCGCCGAGATGACCGAGTACTACGAGGAGCTTGTCTCCGCGTACCCGCTGGTCTCCATCGAGGACCCGCTGTACGAGGACGACTGGGCCGGCTGGAACACCATCACCTCGCGTCTGGGTGCCAAGGTCCAGATCGTCGGTGACGACCTGTTCGTCACCAACCCCGAGCGCCTGGCCCGCGGCATCGAGGAGGGCTCCGCCAACGCCCTGCTCGTCAAGGTCAACCAGATCGGTTCGCTGACCGAGACCCTGGACGCCGTCGAGCTGGCCCAGCGCAACGGCTTCAAGTGCATGATGTCCCACCGCTCGGGCGAGACCGAGGACGTCACCATCGCCGACCTCGCCGTCGCGGTGAACTGCGGCCAGATCAAGACCGGCGCCCCGGCCCGCTCGGACCGCGTCGCCAAGTACAACCAGCTCCTGCGCATCGAGGAGATCCTGGACGACGCCGCGGTCTACGCCGGCCGCTCCGCGTTCCCGCGCTTCAAGGGCTGAGCAGCATCACCGGCTGAGCAGCGTCACCGGCTGAGCAGCATCAACGGCTGACGCCCTAGGGGGTGTCTGGTGGATCATGGCCGGGGGTGCGGCGCCTGGCACGGCACCTCGCGGCGTTGCCGAAACGCCCCGATAGCTCCGCTATCACGACGTTCCGGCGCCTTGCGATGCACCGCACCAGGCGCCGCGCCCTGACCGACCCTGATCCACCAGACACCCCCTAGCCAGTCGTCCGTACGTCCCCGGCCGCGGTCCCGTACCGTGTCCGGGGACGTACGTGTGTGACGGGGAGGCGGGACAGCGATGGGCAACGACGCCAAGGTCAAGGACCGCGACCGGTTCTCCACCGCGGCCCGGCTCAAGGTGCTCGGCGAGCAGACGGCGGCCCGCGTCTACCGCTCGCAGAGCAGACGGCAGGCCCGCCGCTCCCGGCTCACCGGCCGCGCGGCGCTGCTCGCCCTCGTGATGTGCTCGCTGATCGTGGCGCTCGCCTACCCGATGCGGCAGTACGTCTCGCAGCGCGCCGACATCTCCGACCAGCGGCGCAAGGCCGCCGACGCGCAGAAGTCGGTCGAGAAGCTGCGCGACGAGAAGGCGCGTCTCCAGGACGACGCGTACATCGAGCGGCTGGCCCGCGAGCACCTGCACATGCAGTTCCCCGGGGAGACCGCCTTCACCGTCGTCGACCCGGAGGCGGCCGCCAAGCACCGTGAGGACAAGGGCGCGACCGGCCGCGCCTGGCACTCCAACCTCTGGGACGGCGTCGACAAGGCCGACCGTTCCGCCCACTGACCACCGCTAGCGATAGAGACACCCCCAGGCATGGAAACGCCCCCGCCCCAGACCGACCGCACCGAGCCCACCGACGCGGACATCGCCGCCTTCAAGCAGCAGCTCGGCCGCCCGCCGCGCGGTCTGCGCGCGATCGCGCACCGCTGCCCCTGCGGCAACCCGGACGTCGTCGAGACGGCCCCGCGCCTGGAGGACGGCACGCCGTTCCCGACGACGTACTACCTCACCTGCCCGCGCGCCGCCTCGGCGATCGGCACCCTTGAGGCCAACGGCGTCATGAAGGAGATGACGGAGCGTCTGGCGAGCGATCCCGAACTCGCCGCCGCCTACCGCGCCGCGCACGAGGACTACATCGCGCGCCGCGACGCCATCGAGGTCCTTGAGGGCTTCCCGAGCGCGGGCGGCATGCCGGACCGGGTCAAGTGCCTGCATGTCCTGGTCGGTCACTCGCTCGCGGCGGGCCCGGGTGTGAACCCGCTGGGCGACGAGGCGATCGCGCTGCTGCCCGAGTGGTGGGCCAAGGGCCCCTGCGTGACGCCGTGCGGCGAGGAGGCGGCCAAGTGACGCGCGTCGCCGCCATCGACTGCGGTACGAACTCGATCCGTCTGCTGGTCGCCGACGCGGACCCGGCCACCGGCGAGATCACCGACCTGGACCGGCGCATGACGATCGTCCGGCTCGGCCAGGGCGTGGACCGCACCGGCCGGCTCGCCCCCGAGGCCCTTGAGCGCACGTTCGCGGCGTGCCGTGAGTACGCGGCGGTCATCAAGGAGTTCGGCGCCGAGCGGGTGCGTTTCGTGGCGACCTCCGCCTCGCGGGACGCCGAGAACCGGGACGACTTCGTACGCGGGGTCCTCGACATCCTCGGCGTCGAGCCCGAGGTGATCTCCGGCGACCAGGAGGCCGAGTTCTCCTTCACCGGCGCCACCAAGGAACTGGACGGCGACGGGCAGTACTTGGTCGTCGACATCGGCGGCGGTTCCACCGAGTTCGTGGTCGGCTCCACGCGCGTGGAGGCCGCCCGCTCGGTGGACATCGGCTGTGTGCGGATGACGGAACGCCACCAGCCCGGCGACCCGGCGACGCCCGGTCAGATCGCCGCGATCCGCGCCGACATCGACGCCGCCCTCGACCTGGCGGAGCAGAGCGTGCCGCTGACGGGACCGCGCACCCTGGTCGGCCTCGCGGGCTCGGTCACCACCGTCGCCGCGATCGCGCTCGGCCTGACCGCGTACGACTCGGCCGCCATTCATCATTCACGGATCCCTCACGAGGACGTCGCCGCGGTCACCGAGCGGCTGCTCGCCTCGACCCACGAGGAGCGCACCCGCATCCCCGTGCTGCACCCCGGGCGGATCGACGTGATCGCCGCCGGCGCGCTGGTCCTGCTCGCCGTCATGGAGCGCACCGGGGCCCGCGAGGTCGTGGTCAGCGAGCACGACATTCTGGACGGAATCGCCTGGTCGATCGCCTGATCGCGGGCTTCTGGCGGCGTCGGGAACGCGCCACCGGAGAAAGTTCGTGAAGTTCTTCACAAGGAAAAGGGGCCCACGGGCCGAGGTTTCTGGTCCCGGGACCGCTTTCCGAGGCTCAAGGGCCCCTCGCGCAGGCATTCCAAACGGTTCCGCGTGGGCTGCGCCTGCGTTTCCCACGGCAGTGGTCCACCGGGCCCCGGGCGGTGCAGGCCAGTTCAGAAGGGGTGAACAACGTTCACCCGGGCCCCGTGGTTCCCTCTGAACACCATGACCCCGCTCACGTGGGCCGCGCAGTGTAGCAGACCCCCCTGCGAACCTTGTGAAGGGGCGCACGAGCGGGGGTCCTCGGGCAGGTGGATACTCGATGGCATGAGCACCACGGAGCGTCCCAGGATCCTCGTAGTAGGTGGCGGGTACGTAGGCTTGTACGCAGCGCGACGCATTCTCAAGAAGATGCGTTACGCGGAAGCGACCGTCACGGTCGTCGACCCGCGCTCGTACATGACGTACCAGCCCTTCCTCCCCGAAGCCGCCGCAGGCAGTATCTCGCCGCGCCATGTCGTCGTCCCGCTGCGACGCGTCGTGCGTGGAGCCGAGGTGCTCACCGGCCGGGTCACCAGCATCGATCAGGACCGCAAGGTCGCCACAGTCGCGCCGCTCGTCGGCGAGGCCTATGAGCTGCCCTTCGACTACCTGGTCATCGCGATGGGTGCGGTCTCCCGCACCTTCCCGATCCCCGGCCTTGCCGAACAGGGCATCGGCATGAAGGGCGTGGAGGAGGCCATCGGCCTGCGCAACCACGTCCTGGAGCAGCTCGACAAGGCCGACTCCACCACGGACGAGGACGTCCGCCGCAAGGCGCTGACGTTCGTCTTCGTGGGTGGCGGCTTCGCCGGCGCGGAGACCATAGGCGAGGTGGAGGACATGGCGCGCGACGCGGCCAAGTACTACACCAACGTCAAGCGCGAGGACATGCGCTTCATCCTGGTCGACGCCGCCGACAAGATCCTCCCCGAGGTCGGCCCCGAGCTCGGCCGCTGGGGCAAGGAGCACCTTGAGGGCCGCGGGGTGGAGATCTACCTCTCGACCTCCATGGACTCCTGCGTGGACGGCCACGTCGTGCTGAAGAACGGCCTTGAGGTCGACTCCAACACGATCGTGTGGACCGCGGGCGTCAAGCCCAACCCGGCGCTGTCCCGCTTCGGCCTCCCGCTCGGCCCCCGCGGTCACGTGGACGCCCAGCCGACCCTCCAGGTCACCGGCACCGACTACATCTGGGCCGCGGGCGACAACGCCCAGGTCCCCGACCTCGCCTCGCGCAAGGCCGGTGTGGAGAACGCCTGGTGCCCGCCGAACGCCCAGCACGCGCTGCGTCAGGCCAAGGTCCTCGGCGACAACGTGGTCTCCGGCATGCGGGGCTTCCCGCAGAAGGAGTACGCGCACGCCAACAAGGGTGCGGTGGCGGGCCTCGGCCTCCACAAGGGCGTCGCGATGATCGTCATGGGCAAGATGAAGATCAAGCTCAAGGGCCGTCTCGCCTGGTACATGCACCGTGGCTACCACGGTCTCGCCGTGCCGACCTTCAACCGCAAGATCCGCGTCCTGGCGGACTGGACCCTCGGCATGTTCCTCAAGCGCGAGGTCGTCTCCCTCGGTGCGATGGAGACCCCGCGCGAGGAGTTCTACGAGGCGGCCAAGCCCGCCCCCGCTCCGGCCGTCAAGGCGGAGGAGAAGACCGAGGCGAAGGCCAAGGCGTCCTAGCAGCATCCACTTCCACCCCGAAGGGGCCGTCCGCCATCCGTGGTGCGGGCGGCCCCTTCGGCGTGCCCGGGGTCTTCGACCGCCGTCGGAGCGCGGGGCGCACACGCCGTGAAGGGCGGTTTCCGGCCAGGAAGATGGTGTATACAGACACCCTGGCGCGCCCATGCGCGGTAGCGGGATTGCCTCGCGCCCGGGCACTGTTGAGCGGGGTGCTGAGACATTTCTGCGAGGCACGGAGGTGCGCACCATGGCCGACGCGGCGCTGCGGCTGACCGCTCTAGCCGAGGAATTGCTGGGAGAGCCCCTTCCCGTACGGATCCGCGCCTGGGACGGCAGCGAGGCGGGGCCGCCCGGCGCACCGGTCCTTGTCGTACGCCATCGCCGCGCGCTGCGCCGCCTGCTGTGGAAGCCCGGTGAGCTGGGGCTCGCCCGGGCCTGGGTGGCCGGGGAGATCGACATCGAGGGCGATCTGTACGCGGCCCTCGGCCGGCTGGCCGGTCTCATCTGGGAGCGCGACGACGCCCCCGAGGACGCCGTCCACCCGGTGCGCGACCCGAGACTGCGGGCCGCGGCCAAGGCGCTGGTGAAGCTGGGCGGCGCGCTGCCCCCGCCGGCGCCGCCCGCCGAGGAGATGCGGCGCCGTAGCGGGCGCACGCACACCAAGCGCCGCGACAAGGAAGCGATCAGCCACCACTACGACGTGGGCAACGACTTCTACGAGCTGGTCCTCGGCTCGTCGATGGTCTACTCGTGCGCGTACTGGGAGGGCCCGGAGTCGACCCTGGCCGAGGCCCAGCGCGACAAACTCGACCTGGTCTGCCGCAAGTTGGCCCTCAAGGAGGGGGATCGCCTGCTCGACGTCGGCTGCGGCTGGGGCTCGATGGCCATCCATGCGGCCCGCGAGTACGGCGCCCGCGTCGTCGGCATCACGCTCTCGCGCGAACAGGCCGCGTACGCCCGCAAGCGCATCGCCGAAGAAGGGCTCACCGACCGCATAGAGATCCGCGTCCAGGACTACCGCGACGTCAACGACGGCCCGTTCGACGCGATCTCGTCGATCGGAATGGCCGAACACGTCGGCTCGGCGCGGTACGCGGAGTACGCGGACCTTCTGTACGGGCTGCTCAAGGACGGCGGCCGGCTGCTCAACCACCAGATCGCCCGGCGCCCCGAGCGCGACGAATCGGCGTACCACATCGACGAGTTCATCGACGCGTACGTCTTCCCCGACGGCGAACTCGCGCCGCTGGGCCGCACCTTGGCCATCCTTGAGGAGTCGGGGTTCGAGGCCCGTGATGTCGAACCCATCCGTGAGCACTACGCCCTGACGCTGCGTCAGTGGGTGCGGAACCTGGAGTCCGACTGGGCCCGCGCCGTGCGGTACACCAGCCCCGGCCGGGCGCGGATCTGGCGCCTCTACATGGCGGCCTCGGCGATCTCCTTCGAGCGCAACCGGATCGGCGTCAACCAGATCCTCGCGGTGAAGACGCCGGTGGGCGGGGCGTCGGGGATGCCGCTGCGGGCCCGCACCTGGAACTGAGCACGGCCGCACCGCGTAACGCCGAAGGGCCCGGGAGGACAGCCTCCCGGGCCCTTCGACTGCCGTACGCGAACCGTGCGTTGGGCCTACTCGGTCTTGATGGCGGTCAGCATGTTCAGCTTTGCGGCGCTGCGGGCTGGCCACATCGCGGCGAGCACGCCCACCAGGCCCGCGAGGAGCAGGAAGACGCCGATCCGGTCCCACGGCATGACCAGCGCGTAGCCCGGGATCGAGCCCTTGATGGTCTGGCCGATGGCCCAGGCGAGGAAGGAGCCGAGGCCGATGCCGATCACCGCGCCGAACAGCGAGATGACGACGGCCTCCAGGCGGATCATGGTCTTGACGCGGCGGCGGTCGAGACCGATCGCCCGCAGCATGCCGATCTCCTGCTGGCGCTCGAACACCGACATCGCCAGGGTGTTGACGACACCGAGGACCGCGATGATCAGGGCCATCGCGAGCAGGCCGTACATGATGTTGAGCAGCGTGTTGATCATGCCGCCGAACTCGTTGCGGATGTCCTGCTGGTCCATGATGCTGATCGCCGGGTTGTCACCGAGCGCGCTGACCAGGGCCTTCTCGTTGGCGCTCGTGGCGCCGCCGTCGGTCTTGACGAAGATCTGCGGGATGTAGGGCTTGGTCTGGTGCGGGTCGAGGAGGCTGGTCGGTGCGAGGACCGAGTCCAGGAACTCGTTCTCCTTGAACGTGGCGCCGATCGTCACCTGCCCCTTCTTCTTGTCCGCGAACTCGACGGGGATCTCGGAGCCGGTCTTCCAGCCGTGCTGGGCGGCCGTCTTGTCGTCGACGGCTATCCGCCCCTGGCCGAGGGTGGCGAGGGAGCCGGACACCGGCTCGATGCTGATGACCTTCTCGATGTCGCCGGGCGTGACGCCGGCCACCGACTGCTCGGTGTCGCCGAGCTTCAGGTACGAGGACTGCTTCGGGGACACCGCCGAGACGCCAGGCGCCTTGCGCAGCGAGGAGACGACCTCCTGGTCGAGCCCGGAGCCGCCGGCCGCCATCTGGACCATGTAGTCGGCCTTGATGTTGTCCGTGGTCATCTTGTCGATGGCGGTGCCGACCGTGACGCCGAGCACCGACAGGCCGGTGACCAGGGTCAGGCCGATCGCGAGCGCGGAGGCCGTGGCGCCGGTGCGGCGCGGATTGCGCACCGCGTTCTGACTGGCGAGCTTGCCGGAGACGCCGAACACCTTGCCGAGCGCGGGGCGTACGAGGGCGATGACCGGGCGGGACAGCAGCGGGATCAGGATGATGATGCCGACCAGGGCGAGGAACGCGCCGAGACCGATGAGGTACTTGCCGTCCTTGCCGGCGGCGGCACCGGACACGATGGCGGCCGCACCGGCAAGGGTGATCACCCCGCCGATGGAGTTCCGTACGACCAGGGACTTGGTGGTGGCCACGCCGTGCACGCTGTTCATGGCGGCGACCGGCGGGATCTTCGCGGCGCGCCAGGCGGGCAGCAGGGCGGCGACCAGGGTGACGAACACGCCGACGGCGAGCGCGGCGATGACCGGCGTCGCGGACACGATCAGCGGGCCGTCCGGCAGCTTGGCGCCGAAGGAGCTCATCGCGGACCGCAGCCCCGTCGCGAGCCCGATGCCGAGCGCGAATCCGATCGCGGACGCGATGACGCCGACCACCAGCGCCTCGGCGAGCACCGAGCGGCGGACCTGGCCGCGCGAGGCGCCGACGGCACGCATCAGGGCGAGCTCACGGGTGCGCTGGGCGACCAGCATGGTGAAGGTGTTGGAGATCAGGAAGATGCCGACGAACAGCGCGATGCCGGCGAAGCCGAGCAGCGTCTGGTTGAGGCCGCTGAGGCCCTGCTCGATGTTCTTGGCCTCCTCGTCGGCGAGCGCCTGGCCGGTCTTGGCGTCGGCGTCCTTGGGGAGCAGCGGCTGGATCTCGGTGAGGATCTTCTGGGCGTCGGCGCCGGGGGCGGCGGCCACGCTCACGTTCTGGAAGTACCCGGGCTTGAGGTAGAGCTTCTGGGCGACGGCGGTGTCGAACAGGACGAGGCTGCCGCCCGCGTTGACCGCGCCGTCCTCGGTGGTGAAGATGCCGGCCAGCTTGTACGTCCTGACCGGCCCGTTGGTGGCCACCCGCACGCTGTCGCCCACCGCGTACTCGCCCTTGGACGCGGTGTCCTTGTCGAGGGCGATCTGGTCGTCCCGCACGGGGCCCGAGCCCTGGGCGAAGGTGTACGCCGGGTCCTTGCCGTCCGTACCGGGGGCGAAGTTGCCGCCCTTGTTGGCCCAGCCCTGGCCTATCAGCTTGCCGTCGGTCCCGGCGACACCGGCGAAGCCGTCCAGCCGGCCGGTGACGGAGGCGACGCCGTCGAGCTTCTCCATCTTCTGGAGGGTCTGCTTGCTGACGCCGGATTCCCGGTCGGTGTCGTCGGCGCTCGCGTACGTGGTGACGGCGACGGCCACCTTGTCGTAGCTCTTGGACGACTGGTTGCGGAAGGCGTGGCCGAGGGTGTCGGTGAACACGAGCGTGCCGGAGACGAAGGCGACGCCGAGCATGACGGCGAGCACCGTCATCAACAGCCGGGCCTTGTGCGCGAGCACGTTGCGCAGGGCGGTTTTGAACATGGGGTTTCTCAGTCCTGGTGAGGTACGACGACGTCGGCGCGGTGAGGGCGGGCCTGGGTGCGGGCGGGGCCCGGGCCGGATTCCGGCTGCGGGCCGTGCGTGACTGGGCGCGCAGTTCCCCGCGCCCCTGGAGGGCGCCCGGTGAGGGCACAACCGGCCAAGGGGGTTCGGGGGCACAGCCCCTGGCGGCTCGGGGTCAGCTGGTGCGGCCCTTCGCGTCGAACGCCTTCATCCGGTCCAGCACCCCATCCGCGCTGGGCCGCAGCATCTCGTCGACGATCCGCCCGTCGGCGAGGAATATGACGCGGTCCGCATAGGACGCGGCGACCGGGTCGTGGGTCACCATGACGACGGTCTGCCCGAGCTCACGCACCGAATTGCGCAGGAAGCCCAGCACCTCGGCGCCGGAGCGGGAGTCCAGGTTTCCGGTGGGCTCGTCGCCGAAGATGATCTCCGGCTGGGAGGCGAGCGCGCGGGCCACGGCGACGCGCTGCTGCTGGCCGCCGGAGAGCTGGGTGGGACGGTGGCCCAGCCGGTCGGCCAGGCCCACCATGGCGATGACCTGGTCGAGCCACTGCTTGTCGGGCTTGCGGCCCGCGATGTCCATCGGGAGCGTGATGTTCTCCAGGGCGGTCAGCGTCGGCAGCAGGTTGAACGCCTGGAAGATGAAGCCGATCTTGTCGCGGCGCAGCTGCGTGAGCTGCTTGTCCTTGAGGGAGCCGAGCTCGGTGTCACCGATGCGGACCGAGCCGGAGCTGAAGGAGTCAAGACCCGCGACGCAGTGCATCAGCGTGGACTTGCCGGAGCCCGAAGGACCCATGATCGCGGTGAACTCACCCTGGCGGAAGTCGACCGTGACCTGGTCGAGGGCGACCACCTGGGTCTCGCCCGTGCCGTAGACCTTCGACAGCTCGATGGCGCGGGCGGCCACCGCGGTCGCGCGGTGTGCGGTGGGGATGGTGGTCACGGAGGTACTCCTGTCGAGCGGTTTTCGGGGACGTCTCCATCCTCGCCGCAACCGGGCGCCGCATCGTCAGCCCCTGTGCCCGTTCCCTGGCCCTCTTGAGTCGGACGGGACAACCCTCCCTGTCCTCCTGAGGTATGACGGCGCCCCTGAGGCGCGCCGCGATCGGCGCGGCCCCGAGCGTCGCTCCAGGCGGACTCCGCCCGGACGGGCCAGCATCCGGTGCGGGGCGTGTCCGGGCATCGACTTTCCGTCATTCCATATCCGCATATCGGGGTGGCCGATACGCCCTGCCAACCGCCTCCGGCATGTGCCAACACCGCTCCGAGCTGTGCTGACGCACCCTCAGGCGTCAATAAAATAAGACAACATCGGATGGTTGTTCCGCTGTTCGGGGGATGCGTCGGGCTAGGCGCGTCCCGCGAAACGCGGAGCCGCGCGCCCTGGCCCGGATGGTGGAACGCAGACACGGCGAGCTTAAACCTCGCTGGCCTTCGGGCCGTGCCGGTTCAAGTCCGGCTCCGGGCACCTCCTCGACTACATACGGTGACCTGCGGAAACAGCCAGTTTCCGCGGGCACTCGTTTTCGGCTCCCGCGCGTCGGGCCGGTGGGCCTTGCGGCCCCTTCCGCGCCGAGTGAAGATCCTCCCTAGGCAGTACGCCGGTTTCTTTGCGTGCCCATTACCCTGGACGGCAAGGCCGCGCACGGTGGCCATGGAGGAGTGAGATGAGGAGCAGCAACCCGGTCTTCTCGCGACGGGGCTTCAGCCGCGACAACGGCTACGCCGGTTTCAACACCGCGCAGCAGCCGCAGGCCGGGGGCAACCCGTACGCGCAGGCCCCCGCCAACCCGTACGCGACGAATCCGTACGCACAGCAGGGCGTCCCGCAGGCGCCGGCCGGCAACGTCATGACGATGGACGACGTCGTCACGCGTACCGCGATCTCGCTCGGCACGGTCATCGTCGGCGCGGTCCTGGCATGGGTGATGCTGCCCGTCGACAGGGACCACCTCGGCACGTCCATCGGTATCGCCTTCGCGGCCGGCATCGTCTCCCTGGTCCTGGGCCTCATCCAGGCCTTCAAGCGCAAGCCGGTCCCGGCCCTGATCCTCGCGTACGCCGCCACGCAGGGCGTCGCGCTCGGCGTGATCAGCAGCCTCGTCACGACGTACGTCGCGGCGGGCGCCGTCCCGCAGGCGGTGCTCGGCACCATGGCGGTCTTCGGCGGTGTGCTCATCGCGTACAAGACCGGCCTGATCCGGGTCAACCGCCGCTTCTACGGCTATGTGATGGCCGCGGCCATCGGCTTCCTGCTGCTGATGATCGCCAATTCGCTCTTCGCGGTCTTCGGCGGTGGTGACGGCCTCGGCTTCCGCAGCGGCGGCCTCGGCATCCTCTTCGGGATCATCGGCATCATCCTCGGCGCGTGCTTCCTCGCCCTCGACTTCAAGCAGGTCGAGGACGGGATCGCCTACGGTGCGCCGCGCGAGGAGTCCTGGCTCGCAGCCTTCGGCCTCACGCTGACCCTGGTGTGGATCTACCGCGAGATGCTGAACATCATCGCGATCATCCAGGGCGACTGAGCCCGGGAGAACGTCCGAGGGGCCCCGCCCGGCACTGCTGCCGGGCGGGGCCCCTCGCGTCGTGCCGGGACCCGGGGCCCCGGGACTTCGGGACTTCGGGACCCCGGGACTTCGGGACTTCGGGACCCCGGGACCTTGGGACTTCGGGACCCCGGGACTTCGGGACTTAGAGAGCCCGGGAGCCGGAGAGCTCGGGAGCCGGAGAGCTCGGGAGCCGGAGAGCTCGGGAGCCGGGGGGCTCGGGAGCTCAGGGGCCTCCTCACCATCCGATCGAGAGCGTCAGATCCGTCGGCGGGTTCGCGTTGCCCAGGATCTGCACCGAGGACTGGTCGTCGATGTCGTCGTAGGGAAAGCCGTACGCGCGCCCCGCGAGGCCCACCGTGTGGAAGAACCCCGCGTAGTCGTTCTTCGGGGTCGCGCCCTGGTAGTAGGCGGACGGGGTGTGCCACAGCGCGGTGTTCTGGGCCACGCCCCGGTTGAACGCGGCGCAGAACTCCGCGCCGAGCCGCTTCTCCACGTCGCCGCCCGAGGCGAGCGCCCCCGAACAGGCCATGACCTCGCGAGAGGTCGGCCGGTGCAGGGTGAAGGGACCGGCCCCGTTCCTGGTGAAGGTCAGGGTGTCGCCCGCGACGTGCCCGGAGAACGTCTCGCCCGGCAGGCTGAGCGTGAAGGGATGGGAGCCGTAATAGCTCCAGGTCTGGTTGATGGCCGCGGTCAGGTAGTCCGCGGGGAAGGCGGCGGCCGAGCGCGGAGCCACGATCCGGTAGGTGGACTGGAGCGGCTTGAAGGCCGCCCCGACGCCCGCCGCGTACGCCGCCATGACCTCGGCACGGGACGTGGCGATGCCCCGGGTCGTGTCGTAACCGCTGGAGCTCTGGCGCAGTCGCGCCGTCATCGGGAAGCCGAACTGGTCGACCTGGGTGGTGTTCCCGCCGTACGCCGCCTGCCCGTTGACGAAGGTGTACTCGTACCAGTCGTAGTAGACGTCGTTGTTGGGGTCGGAGGGGTTGTTGGGGTCGGGGCCGCCCCAGCCCTGGTCGTCGGGCGAGACCGGGATGTACAGCGGTGAGCCGAGCGAGAGGTAGATCCGGCCGCCGCGGATCGAGGACGGCGACGGCACCCGGCCGCCGACCTGGGCCAGCGTGAACGACATGTTCGGGTAGTTCACGCCGTGCTTGGTGAGGTGGCCCGGCGCGTTCGCGTCGAGGTGGTTGATGTGGGCGGTCGTCCCGTCGGGCCTCAGGTACGACCACTGGCCGGGGGTGATCTGGCCGAGCACGGTGACATAAATCTGCGCGTCGGCGTACGCGCCATGGGTGTTGTTCTGCAAGACGATCGGGAAGCCCGCCGCCGCGGCGCCGGGGGCGGGGGAGGCGGTTGCCGCGGTTGCGCCCGAGCCGAGCAGCAGGAGGGCGGTCGCGGTCGCGGCCGCGAGGAGGAGCCGTACGGTCTTCATGCCTGTCCGCTCCTCATCAGTGCCCGAAGCCGAACCAGTTGACGTTCACGAAGTCGGCGCCCTGGCCGCTGGTGAAGGTCAGATACACGTCGTGCGTGCCGGTGACGCCGCTGATGTTCGCCGGGATGGTGCGCCAGCTCTGCCAGCCACCCGTGTTGGCCACGGCGAAGCTGCCCACGGGGGCGTTGCCGCGGCTGTCGAGGCGTACCTCCACCAGGCCGCTGACCCCGCCGGCCGCGCCGCTCGCCACCCTGGCGGAGAACTGGCGGGCCGCGTTCGTACCGAAGTTCACGCCCTTGTAGAGCGCCCAGTCGCCGTTGGCGATCGAGCCGATGTCCTGGCCGCCTCCGCTGTCGGTGGTGGTCTCCTTGGCCACGCCCGCCTGCTGGTCGTAGGACTCGGCCTGGAGGGTGCCGTACGCGTCACGGTTGCCCGCCGGCGGTGTGGTGGGCGGTGTGCTGGTGCCGGAACCTCCGGCCTGGCGCACGGTGACGTAATCGACGACCAGGGGGTGGCCCGGCTGGGTGCCGGCGTCGGGGCCGCCGCCGAACGCGTCGGGGAAGCCGCCGCCCATGGCGACGTTCAGAATGACGAAGTAGCCGTGGTTGGTGGCGTTCGTCCACGTTGCCGCGTCGACCTGGTTCTGGCTGACCGTATGGAAGTTGACGCCGTCCAGGTAGAAGCGCATCTGCTCGGTGGCACCCGAACGGTCCCACTCGACGGCGTAGGTGTGGAAGCCGCCCTGGCAGGTCGCGCCGTCGCAGGCCTTCTGACCGCCGATGCCGGTGGTCTCGTTGCAGGGGCCGCCGGGACTGGTGCCGCAGTGCATCGTGGACCAGTTGTTGTTGAGGCCCTGGACGTTCTCCATGATGTCGAGCTCGCCGATGCCGGGCCAGTTCCAGTAGTTGCCGCGGAAGGGCGCGCCGAGCGCCCAGAACGCCGGCCAGTACCCCTTGGCGGCGGCGCCCGTCACATCGGGCATCTGGAGCCGCGCCTCGATGCGGAGCTTGCCGCCGGCCGGGGGCTGGAAGTCGGTGCGCTTCGTCTCGACGCGGCCCGACGTCCAGTGGCCCGAGGCGTCGCGCTGGGGGGTGATGCGCAGGTTCCCGGCGCCGTCGAGAGCGACGTTGCTGGTGGCGGAGGTCATCGTCTCGACCTCGCCGGTGCCGAAGCCGGCGGGGCCGCCGGGGTAGCTGGTGCCGGTCGTGTACTGCCAGTTGGCGGTGTCGATGCCGGATCCGGCGGGGCCGTTGAAGTCGTCGGTGAACACGGTGGACCAGCCGGCGGGGGGCGGCGGGGCGGAGGCGCTGGCGGGCAGGGCGACGACGGCGGCGCTCGCGGCGGCGAGGCCGAGGGTGGCGAGGACGGCGGTCAGGGCTCGCCTTGCGGGGTTTCGTCTGTGGGGTGACGGGCGCATGTGGGGGTGCCTCTCTCGGAAAGAGAGCGCTCTGAGAGCGCTCTCAACGACGGGCTGCGCGGTCACTGTGCTCCCCGGCGTCCGGAGCGTCAAGAGGTAAAGCAGTGAAAGCCCTTACGGGGAGGGCGAGTTCACCTACTGAAGGCGGGCGGGCGGGCGGGCGGGGGTGGGTGGGGGCTGGGTGGGGTGGCTGGTGGTGGGTGGGGGTGGTCGGGGTGGCTGGTAGCGGTGGGGGTGCGCGGGGGGCGGCCCAGGTGCGGTTGAGGTGCGGCCAGAGGCGGGCGGGGTGCGGCCGGGATTGGTCGGGGTGCGCGGGTGTGGCCGGGGTGCGGCCCAAGCGTGGTCGGGCTGCGACTGGGGTGCGGCCCAGGTGGGGTCGGGCTGCGGCCGGGGTACGGCCCTGGTGCGGCCGGGCTGCGACCGGGAGTGGCCGGGGTGCGACCGGGATACGGCCCAGGTGCGGTCGGGCTGCGACCGGGAGTGGACCGGGTGGGTTCGGGGTGCGGTCGGGAATGGCCGAGGTGCGGGCCGGTGGCTTGCGGGGGGCGGTGAGCTTCCGCCCACTTAAAAGCACGGGTCAAAGGGCTGGCGTGACCGGCCCTCGGGGGTGCTCACGCTGGTCCTGGGTGGCTGTCTGCGCAGTAGGTCGTCTGTCAGCGATTGGCTGGGAGGTGAGGTCTGCCGGGAAGGGCTGGGCGTCTCGGAAACAGTCGACGGGCGCCGCAGTGCATGTGGCGCCGCCGGCCGAGCCGCATGGGTCAGCCCAGTGATGCCGTGGCCGCACGCAGGTCTTCCAGGGCTGCCAGTGCATGTGGCGCGAGCCCTTCCGTGTCGTCACGCTCGCTTTCGGACCACTGGGCGTATCCCCGCTTGAACGCGAGGACTCCCAGCTCGCCCGCGAGGTGCGCGGTCGGGCCGGGGACGCCACGGGCGATGAGCGCGGCTGTCATGGCGGCCGCGAGACCGACGCTCTTGAGGGCGTCGCGCTCCTGTAGTTCGGTGCTGGCTGCCACGGCTGCTTTGAGGCGGGGGCCGAGTTCGCGGTTCGCCGGTCCCATGGCGCTCGATGCGCGTTCGAGACCGGCTGCTACCGCCTGGAGCGGGCTGGCGCTCGCAGGGGCCTCGGTGATGCCGTCGGCGAGCAGCCTGCTGAGCGTCTCCTGGCCGGCGACCAGTAGCTCGCGCTTGTCGGGGAAGTGCCGGAAGAAGGTGCTCTTGGTGACACCGGCGCGCTCGGCGATCTGCGTCACCGTGGTGGCGTCGTACCCCTGCTCGGTGAACAGGTCGACCGCCGCAACGACGAGTCGCTGGGCCGCCCCCGCTTGCCATCTAGCCATGCGACCAGGATAGGCGATGGGACACCTGTCCCGTCACCGTGTAGGGTCGGTGATGGGACAATGGTCCCATCACTTTCAGGGAGAGCTCATGCATGTCTTCGTCACCGGCGGTACCGGCACCATCGGCTCAGCCGTCGTCGCCGAACTCCTGGGCAACGACCACACCGTTCTCGCACTGGCTCGCTCGGACGGCTCCGCGCAGGCCCTTGAAAGTGCTGGTGCCAAGGTGCTGCGAGGAGACCTGGCGGACCTAGACGTCCTGCGGTCCGGCGCAGCGCAGTGCGACGGCGTGATCAGTCTGGCGTTCGGACGCGACTACAGCAGTCCGGACGCTCTCGCGCAGGCCATCACCGAGGAGAGCGCCGCTCTCGCCACGCTGGGGCAGGAACTCATCGGAAGCGACCGGCCGATCGTCACGGTCTCCGGGACGCCCTGGGTGCCGGGGCGCGCCTCAACCGAGGCCGATCCGCTGCCGACCGACGGACCGGTGGCTGGTCGGGGCCGTTCGGTCAATGCGCTGCTGGACCTCGCCTCGCGCGGTGTGCGCAGCATGGCTGTCCGCATGCCGCGCACGGTCCACAACGAGGGCCAGGGCGGATTCGCCGGCCTGTTGACCGATCAAGCGCGCCGCACCGGGGTGGCCGGCTACCCGGGCGACGGCACCCAGCGCTGGCCGGCCGTGCACGCGCTCGACGCAGCCGTCCTGTTCCGGCTGGCCCTTGAGTCCGCGCCGGCCGGGACGGCCTGGCACGCCGTCGGCGACGAGGGCGACGCGGTGCGGGACATCGTCACAGTCATCGGCCGGCGACTTGGCCTGCCGGTCGAGGAGGTTCCGCGGGAGAACTTCGGCCCGTTCGGCCCGATCTTCGCCATGGACCAGCCGGCGTCCAGCGCCCACACCCGCGATGCCCTCGGGTGGCAGCCGACCCACTCCAGCCTCCTTGAGGACCTGGAAACCATTCAGCCCTGACGCATACGGGTTCCGGGGGACCGGACGGAAGCCGGCTCAATGGGTCACTGGCATGGGTCCAGTACGCCGGGTGCCGGGACACTCCAAATCGCCGTGGGCGAAGCCGTGCTCGACCGGTGCGCGTCCGTTGGCGAGGACGCCGAGGACGCCGAGGACGCCGAGGACGCGGTTGGCGGTGCCGCCGACGACCAGCACGAGCACCCCGAGAACCGGTCACTCCAGCCCTTTGACCTGTGGAGTCAAGTTGGCGGAGGCTCAGCGCTTCGCCCCGACGGCCTGATGGCCGGCGGGGCGAAGGGGCGGTGCACTCGCCGCGCGGACGCGGAAAGCCGGTCGGTTCCTCCCGGAGCTAGAGCAGCCGGCGCGCGGCCCGCCTCAGGTCGTACTCATGGATGATCGCCTTGGCGTGCCCATAGGCGAGATCGTGCTCGCTCCGGAGCCAGCTGACCTTCTCCTCGAAACGGAAGAGGGAGGGGCCTTCCTCGACGGTGCGGAGCCAGTCGGACACTTCACGACCGGTGCAATGGGGGATGCGGGAGAGCAGGTTGCGATGGGTCTCTTCGGAGAAGACTTGGGACATCGGCGCCTCCGGAGGCGTTGCGCGTACTGGCCTTCACTGCACCGTGCCTGAGGGTTCGCGTATTGGCAACAGTGCGGGACGGGCGCGTAGGGTCGCGGCGTGCTCGATGTGAACCCCCTGATCTTGGCCGTGGACCGTTTCGCCGACCGGCTGCGCGCCGCTCCCGAGAGCCGCCTCCGCCGTGGCGCGGCCGCCGAAGGGCTGGCCCTGGCACGGGAGTTGTCCCTCAGGGCGCAACGCGTCGAGAACCCGAAGCGCGCGCCCCTGCTCATGCCGGACGCGGGCGTGTTCACGGTGGCGGACCAAGTCATGGTCGCCGGAAGGGATCTGGCGCAGGCCCTGCACACCGCGAAGACGCCGCCCGGCGGGGAGCCGGAGGGGGCCGTGGATCTGGTGGAAGCGGCGGCGGGGCGGGCGTTCGGCTAGCGCCGGGCGTTCGGCTAGCGCCGGGCGTTCGGCTGGCGCCGGGCGTTCGGCTGGCGCCGGGCGTTCGGCTGGCGCCGGGCGTTCGGCTGGCGCCGGGCGTTCGGCTGGCTTCGGGCCTTCGGCTGGCTTCGGGCCTTCGGCTGGCTTCGGGGGCCGCTGCCCCACGCCGCCCCTTCCCGAAACCCTGCGGGAGATGGGCGAGGTGCGGACCGTGCGTGGCTGGTCGCGCAGTTCCCCGCGCCCCTGGCGGGGTTGACCTTGGCAGGGTGCGCATCCCAGGTACGCCAGGTACCCCTGGGATGCCTGGCATACCAAATCGTCATGGGCGTCCAGGACCTGAGGCAGAGCCCCGTCCCCGAGGCGGACCCCAGGGAGTCGCACCCTCAAGTCGCCGCTCAGAGTGAGGCGATGACCCGGTCCGCGAGGATGTAGACGCTCTCCTCGCCGCAGGAGAAGGTCAGCGCGTACGCACCGGACACGCCCGAACCGCCGAGCAGCACCGGGGTCTGCCCGTCGCGCAGGGCCCCCGCGAGCCGTTCCGAGGTCTCGCGGTGGCCCGGGGTCATGCAGAGGGTGGTGCCGTCGGCGAAGACGTACACGTCGAGCGTGCCGAGCGGTCCCGGGCGTACGTCCGCGAGGGCGGTACGGGACTCGGCCAGCTCCTCCAGGCGGGAGACCGTGGCCTCGTGGTCGGCGACGACGGGCGTCTGGGCCGGCACGAAGTCGGGGTGCGAGGGGTGGCGTCGGCGGGCGGCGGCCAGCTCGGGGGAGTCCTCGGGGAACTCCTCCACCATCTCCAGGGCTTCGGACTCAAGGCCCACGAAGTCCGCCTGGCGGGGCAGGAAGAACGCGGCGTCCTCGCCGAGCCCGGCGAGCCCGCCCAGCATCGGAGAGGGCGCGTCGGCGGCGTCCCTGGCCTCCTGGGCGGCCCAGAAGGCACGCGCCTCGGCCAGCTCGCGCTCGCGCTCCTCGGCCAGCGCCTCCGCGACGGCGGCCCGTATTTCGGCGGCCGGTGTCCCGGTGGAGCGGGCCTGCTGGGGCAGGCTCACGTGGTGGTCGGTGTGGTGTTCGGCTCGGGCGGCTGCCAGGTCTTCGCGCAGGGCCACGACCTGCTTGCGCAGCCCGTGGGCGGCGTGCAGGGCAGCGGCGCCCACGGCCGTGGCAGCGGCCGTGGTCAGCAGCAGGGCAAGAGGCATGGCGCTCACTGACGTACTCCCGGATTCAAACGATTCCCCGACTTCCTACATCAGCTTGTCGTGAGCCCGCCCCTGCTGTCAGTGCATTACGTCACGAAATGGACAGGTCTTTGGGCCTGGGGTTTACTGCCGCAACCAATGTGACCTGCGAAAATACTCCTCCGGCAGGAGATACGTCACATCCTGGGGGAGATTCGGTCACGGTTAGGACGCGGAACGATTGGCTGTGAGTGGCCTGTGGGAGACGAGAGGCCTGGTCAGGGGGCCAGGGGTCGGACTCCGCGTTCCGTTGGGGGCGGCCGGGCCGTCAACTCTGCGTCGACGCACGGTCAACACAGCGCTCCGGCCGCCCAACGGCCCGATGTCAGCTGAGGCGTTCGATGACCATCGCCATGCCCTGGCCGCCACCGACGCACATGGTCTCCAGGCCGAACTGCTTGTCGTGGAACTGGAGGCTGTTGATCAGCGTTCCGGTGATGCGGGCGCCGGTCATGCCGAAGGGGTGACCGACCGCGATGGCGCCGCCGTTGACGTTCAGCTTGTCCAGCGGGATGCCGAGGTCCTGGTAGGACGGGATCACCTGGGCGGCGAACGCCTCGTTGATCTCGAAGAGGTCGATGTCGTCGACGGTCAGCCCGGCGCGCTTGAGTGCCTGGCGGGACGCCTCGACCGGGCCGAGCCCCATGATCTCGGGCGAGAGGCCCGTGACGCCGGTGGAGACGATGCGGGCCAGCGGGGTCAGGCCCAGCTCGCGCGCCTTGGTGTCGCTCATGATCACGAGCGCGGCGGCGCCGTCGTTGAGCGGGCAGCAGTTGCCGGCGGTGACGAGCCCGTCCGGGCGGAAGACCGGCTTGAGGCCGGCCACACCCTCGACGCTGACGCCCGCGCGGGGGCCGTCGTCCTTGCTGACCACGGTGCCGTCCGGGGTCGTGACGGGGGTGATCTCACGCTCCCAGAAGCCGTTCTTGATGGCCTGCTCGGCGAGGTTCTGCGACCGTACGCCGAACTCGTCCATCTCCTGGCGCGAGATGCCCTTGAGGCGGGCCAGGTTCTCGGCGGTCTGGCCCATCGCGATGTACGCGTCCGGGACCAGGCCGTCCTCGCGCGGGTCGTGCCAGTCGGCGCCCTCGGACTGCGCGACGGATGCGGTGCGCGCCTCGGCGTCCGCGAACAGCGGGTTGTGGGTGTCGGGCAGGCCGTCGCTGCTGCCCTTGACGGAGCGGGACACCATCTCGACACCGGCCGAGATGAACACGTCGCCCTCGCCCGCCTTGATGGCGTGCAGCGCCATCCGGGAGGTCTGGAGCGAGGACGAGCAGTACCGGGTGATGGTGCAGCCCGGCAGGTGGTCCATGCCCATCTGCACGGCCACGATGCGGCCGAGGTTGTGGCCCTGCTCGCCGCCGGGCAGGCCGCAGCCGAGCATCAGGTCGTCGATGTCGCGCGGGTCGAGGCCGGGCACCTTGGCGAGTGCGGCCTCGATGATCGTGGCGGTCAGGTCGTCCGGGCGCAGGTCCTTGAGGGAACCCTTGAAGGCGCGGCCGATGGGGGAACGGGCGGCAGAGACGATCACGGCTTCGGGCATCACGGCTCCAGGGGATGGGAAGGCAGGACTCCCTGGGAAGTTACCCGTACGTACTGGATTGGTCATCCGGGGTGGCGTGTGATGCGGGACTCTTTTCTAAGCGGTCGCTCAGTGAGGTGAGGTGAGGTGAGGTGCGGTGACGTGAGGTGAGCGGGTGCGGGTGCGGGTGCGGGTGCCCGGCGTACGGGGATGGGGCCCAACGCCCCCGTCGGGGCCCGCCCCACGCCCCGCGGCCGGGTGAACCGCCCCGGGGCCCGGTCTGCGCCTTACGGCCGGGCGGACTGCTGCCGGGGTCGGCTCCCGCCTTACGGCCGGGCGGACTGCTGCCGGGGTCGGCCCCCGCCTTACGGCCGGGCGAACCGCCCCCGGAGCCCGGGCCCAGAGGCCCGCCCCCCCGGGCCCGGTCTGCGCCCTACGGCCGCCCCCCGGGGCCCGGTCTGCGCCCTACGGCCGCCCCCCGGGGCCCGGTCTGCGCCCTACGGCCGCCCCCCGGGGCCCGGTCTGCGCCCTACGGCCGGGTGTGGGAGCCGTTGGGGGTGGGCTCCACCGGGGTGGGCAGGCGCCGTCTGCGGCGGTGTTTGAGGAGGGCCCAGGGCGCGCGTGCCCCGGTGACCTCCGTGCCTGCCTGCGCCGCCGCGGCCGAGGCCGCCTTCGCCACCGGCAGGATGTCCTCGTCGCGCGAGGCGTCGGGGTGGTCGGACTCGGGCCACAGGCCGAGCGAGGCGCACAGCGTGGGCAGCACCGCCATCGCCGCGGTGGCGTATCCCTCGGCGGACGGGTGGTAGTTGTCGGGCCCGAACAGTTCCCGCGGGTTCGCCGCGAACTCGGGGCCGAGCAGATGACCGAGCGAGACCGTGCGGCCGCCCTGCTCCACCACCACGATCGTCTGCGCCGCCGCGAGCTGGCGCGAGACCCGGCGGGCCAGCCACCGCAGCGGCTGGTAGACGGGCTCGATGGTGCCGAGGTCGGGGCAGGTGCCGACGACGACCTCGGCTCCCGCGCCACGCAGCCTGCGTACGGCGGTCGACAGGTAGCGCACCGAGGTGGTGGGCGCCATCCGGGTGGTGACGTCGTTCGCGCCGATCATGATCACGCAGACGTCGGGGGTGCGTGCCGGGTCGGCGAGCAGGACGGAGACCTGACGTTCGAGGTCGTCCGAGCGGGCACCGGGCAGCGCCACGTTCCGCAGCGTGACCATGCGCTCGGCGACCGCAGCGAGCCCGGAGGCCAGCAGCGCGGCCGGTGTCTGGCCCGCTCGGCGCACGCCTTGGCCGGCCGCCGTGGAATCGCCCAGCATGCCGAGCCTGAGCGGCGGTGTGCCGTCCGCGTACGCGGTCCCGTACAGCCCGTCCGCGTTCGGGACCTGCGGGGAGGCACCCGCGCCGCCCACCGTGCGTTTCGCGAGGGCCAGCTCGGCCAGGACGACACCGACCGCGGCTCCGGCGAGCAGCCCGATGCCGCCACCGCCGAACGCCGCGCCCGTCGCGATCCGCCGTGCCACCCTCGCTCTCGACAGAGTCCCCGCCACCGCCACCTCCCAGGAGCTTGCAGTCGTACACCAGCTAACTGCCCGGTAGCGGGTGCCGCTCAATCCAGCGCAAAGGTGAACACCCCCGCGCGGTCCGCATACGCTGGCGGTACCTAATCGGAGACCCGGAGACAACGGTGCGATTCCACGACTCGATGATCAGCCTCGTAGGCAACACCCCGCTGGTGAGGCTCAACAGTGTGACCCAGGGCATTCAGGCGACAGTCCTGGCCAAGGTCGAGTACTTCAACCCGGGCGGCTCGGTGAAGGACCGGATCGCCGTCCGCATGATCGAGGCGGCGGAGCAGTCCGGCGCGCTCAAGCCCGGTGGCACCATCGTCGAGCCGACCAGTGGCAACACGGGTGTCGGCCTGGCGATCGTGGCCCAGCAGAAGGGCTACAAGTGCATTTTCGTCTGCCCTGACAAGGTCTCCACGGACAAGATCAACGTGCTGCGCGCGTACGGCGCCGAGGTCGTGGTCTGCCCGACCGCCGTCGACCCCGAGCACCCGGATTCGTACTACAACGTCTCCGACCGCCTGGTGCGTGAGACGCCGGGCGCCTGGAAGCCGGACCAGTACAGCAACCCGAACAACCCCCGTTCGCACTACGAGACCACCGGTCCCGAACTGTGGGAGCAGACGGAGGGGAAGATCACCCACTTCGTCGCGGGCGTCGGCACCGGCGGCACCATCACCGGCACCGGCCGCTACCTCAAGGAGGCCAGCGACGGGAAGGTGCGGATCATCGGCGCGGACCCGGAGGGTTCCGTGTACAGCGGCGGCTCCGGCCGGCCGTACCTGGTGGAGGGCGTCGGTGAGGACTTCTGGCCGACCGCCTACGACCAGAACGTGACCGACGAGATCGTCGCCGTGTCCGACAAGGACTCCTTCCAGATGACCCGCCGCCTCGCCAAGGAGGAGGGCCTGCTGGTCGGCGGCTCCTGCGGCATGGCCGTCGTGGGCGCGCTGAAGGTCGCCGAGGGCCTTGGCCCCGACGACGTGGTGGTCGTGCTCCTGCCGGACTCCGGCCGCGGCTACCTGTCGAAGATCTTCAACGACGAGTGGATGGCGGACTACGGCTTCCTGGAGGAGGGCGGCCCCTCGGCGCGCGTCTCCGACGTGCTCGGCTTCAAGGAGGCCGGTCACCTTCCCTCGCTGGTGCACATGCACCCCGAGGAGACGGTCGGCCAGGCCATCGAGGTGCTGCGCGAGTACGGCGTCTCGCAGATGCCCATCGTGAAGCCGGGCGCGGGGCACCCCGACGTGATGGCCGCGGAGGTCATCGGTTCGGTCGTCGAACGGGAGCTGCTCGACGCCCTGTTCACGCAGCGTGCCGCGCTGGACGACGCCCTGGAGAAGCACATGAGCGCGCCGCTGCCGCAGGTCGGCTCGGGCGAGCCGGTCGCCGACCTGATGTCGGTGCTCGGACGGGCCGACGCGGCGATCGTGCTGGTCGAGGGCAAGCCGACCGGTGTGGTCAGCCGCCAGGACCTGCTGGCGTTCCTGGCACGCACCGCGAAGTAGCCGGGCGCGCCCCGCGACGCCCTGGCCGGCGCAGCGCCCCGGCCGGGCTCGGCCGGGCTCGGCCCGGCCGCGTGGTCGGGCCGGGCTTCCGTCCTGCGTCACGGGTCACGGGCTGCCCGCGTGGGCCGTGCGGGTCGTGGGTCGACCGTCGTGGTCAAGCCGGTGACGTCGCGCAACCGGTACGCGCATGACATGTTCGCGCAGCATCCACTTAATACTCGGCGTGCAGAGTGGGGGGTGTCGGCGGGGGACCCTGGGCAGGGGACTCGGCCGATGCCACCAGTGGCGTCGGGAACCTCCGGAGCGGCTCCCGGACTTCCCCGAGGCGCCCGGGGCCGGGCCCGGCATGCGCCGGGTCCGCGTCCCTCGCGGGGGCTGCCGTCGTCCCGGCCCCCGGGAGCCCCCGGGGGTGTGCGGCGGCCCCTGCGGGCGGCCGGCCGACGCGGACTGGCTGCGCAGTTCCCCGCGCCCCTGAACTCCCTCGCGTCTGCGGGCCGTGTGTGGCTGGTCGCGCCGTTCCCCGCGCCCCCCAAACCCTCCCGCGCCTGCGGATCGTGGTCGCTTCTCGCGCAGTTCCTCGCGCCCCTGAACCCGCTTTCGACCGCGGGCCGTGGGCGGTTGCTCGCGCCGTTCCCCGCGCCCCCCAAACCCTCCCGCGCCTGCGGGCCGTGGTCGCTTCTCGCGCAGTTCCTCGCGCCCCCAAACCCCCTTCCGGCCGCGGACTGTGGGCGGTTGCTCGCGCAGTTCCTCGCGCCCCTGTAGGGCTCCCGGAATCGCCTCTCGCGGCCACCGCGGCGGAGCCGCGCCATGACACAGTCCCGCGCCCCTAACAAACAGCACTGGTGCAGGGGACGTGCTGGCCTGCATGGGCATCTTCAGCCTGTCCGGCGATTGAGGACGAGCGCCGTTCAGGCGCGAACGGGGGTGCAGGGGGCGGAGCCCCCGCATGGGTCTGGGGCGCAGCCCCAGGGAGCCGCACCCTCAAGTAGCCGCACGGGCGGGTGGGTGGGAAAACCCGCCCGGGGTCTGGGGCGGAGCCCCAGGGGGCTGCACCCTCAAGTAGCCGCACGGGATGGGGGTCCCCCTGCTCCTTAAGAGCTTGGGGGAGGGTGGGCGAACCCCCCGGGGTTCACCGGCGGAGCCGAGGGTCACCCGTCCGCCCCAGACCGCTTGAACAACTGCCACGGCCACCGATGCGCCGCATGCACCGCGTTGACGCCCACGATCCCGCACCACGCCACCACCAGCCCCTTGAGCCCACCCTGCGCCCCACCGATCGCGGACAGCGGAATCGCCAGGATCAGCGAGACCATGGCGAAGCCGAAGCGCTCACCGAAGTTGCCGTCCGCGCCACCCCCCGCGGAACGCCCGCCCCGCGCCACGACCATCTGCTGCTCCGCCAGCTGCCGCCGCACCCGGCGGTCCACCGAACCGTCGACCCGCTGCTCGACCTTCTCAAGGAAGGAGTCGACGAGCGCGGTCTCGTAGTCGGGGCCGAGCTCCCTGCGGGCGTGCAGGGTGGCGTCGAGTTCCTTCTTGAGCTCGGGGTCCTTGACGAGACTGGGCCGGGGCTCGGTGTCACGGGCATCCATGCGTTTCACGGTACGGAGCCGGCGCCCCGTCCGCAGTGGGGGTATCCCCCGTATTCCTCCTTCGTGCCAGTACGAAGAAGAGCGCCGCAGGGACGGCGAGCCCCACGATCCAGGAGATGTCCGCGCCGCCGAGCGGTGCGACGAGTGGGCCGGTGTAGAAACTCGTGGCCAGGAACGGGAGTTGGGCCAGCACGCCGATGACGTACACGGACAGCGCGTCCCAGCGCCAGGCGCCGTACCGGCCCCGTGCGTCGAAGAGCGCGGGGATGTCGTAGCGCTCGCGCGAGATCAGGTAGTAGTCGACCAGGTTGATCGCCGACCACGGCGTGAAGAAGGTCAGCAGGAAGAGCAGGAAGTCCTTGAACGAGGTCAGGAACGAGTCCTTGCCCGCGAGCGCCACCGCCGTGCCGGCCAGCATGATGCCCGCGATGTAGAGGGCGCGGGCGCGCGGGCCGACCGTCTTGTGGCCCCGGAACCCCCCGATGCCGGTCACCATCGACATGAACCCGCCGTAGGTGTTGAGGACGTTGATGGTGAGCTTGCCGAGCGCGATCGTGAAGTACAGGAACGAGGCGATCAGGCCGGCGCCGCCGAGCCCGACGACGTACCCGACCTGGTCGGCGAGGAAGGCGTCGCCCGCGGTCGCCGCGACCAGGACGCCGAAGGTCATCGACCACTGCGAGCCGAGCGCGGAGCCCGCCAGCGTCCACCAGAACGTGGCACGGGCGCTGGTCGTACGCGGCAGATAGCGCGAGTAGTCCGCGACGTACGGGCCGAACGCGAGCTGCCAGGACGCGGAGAGCGAGACCGCGAGCAGGAACATCGGCAGGTGGAAGGCGCGGTCGTGCAGGACCGCCGTCAGGTCGATCCGGTCCAGCAGGCGGATCCCGAGGTAGACGAAGGCCAGCGCGCAGATCACGCTCGCCACCCGGCCCAGCGTGTGGATGACCCGGTAGCCGATCGTCGCCGTCACCGCGGTGACAAGCGCGAAGATCACGATGCCCGGGGTCTCGCCGAGGTGGGTGAGCTCGCCGACCGCCTGGCCGGCCAGCACGGTGCCGCTGGCGAAGAACCCGACGTACATCACGATCACCAGGAGCAGCGGGACCACCGCCCCCTTCACGCCGAACTGGGCCCGCGAGGAGATCATCTGCGGCAGCCCGAGCCGGGGGCCCTGCGCCGAGTGCAGCGCCATCACGGCGCCGCCGAGCAGGTTGCCGGCGACCAGACCGAGGAGCGACCAGAACGCGCCGCCGCCGAACACCACCGCGAGGGCGCCGGTCACGACGGCGGTGATCTGGAGATTGGCGCCCAGCCACAGCGTGAACTGGCTGAAGGGGGTGCCGTGGCGCTCGGCGTCCGGGACGAGGTCGATGGAGCGCCGCTCGACGAGGCCGGCGGCTCGCCCTTCCGATCCGGCTGACCCGGCTGATGCGGCTGATCCGGCTCGCCCGGCTGATCCGGCTGATTCGACTGGTTCGGCCATGGGGGGGATGGGCTCCTTCGCGACGAGGAGGCGGAGAAGGCGGAGCGGGGTTGCCCGGCTGTATATGGTCATGCAGAGTTCTGGGTGGCTGAATAATTTGTCAATGGTTCGCACCCGGCCCCTTGGTTCCCCGTCCGGAAATGGTGGTGTTCGCGCATGTTGTCGTCCCACGTCGTGGACGCCGCGCGGGATGCGGCGTCGGCGGCGGCCGGTTGCGGGCCGCCCCCGGCGGGTGGGGGGATCGTGGCGTGCCCGGCCCGCGCCGTCCCCGGTGATGCGCTGCGGGTCCGCGCCGCCCCGGCCGCGCGCGACCACGCTGTACTCTCTCGGGGCGTCGGGGACCGGGCAGGTTCGGCCTCGCCCGTAACCCGTCGGGCACCGCGGCCCGGTGGGGTGTCGTGGCGTGAGGTGGGGGGCCAACTCGCTGTAGGGGTACGGGCGTTGCGCCGAGGCGGGGCGTGTCCCGCGCCGAGGCTCCCGGACGTGCGGGCCTTCGCGCGCGAGGGGGCCGGGCTCGACGAGGGCGCCCGTGTACACCCGGCGGCCGCCGACGACCGGGCGGCCGCACTGCTCGACCGGTTCAAGGACGTGGACGTATGAAGGGGGACGGCATGAGCGAGGGCCCTGCCGCACGGCTGCAACAGCTCTTCGAGGGGCGCCGGCTGACGCCGACCCAGCGGCGCATCGCCCACTGCATGGTGCGCCAGGCCACCGATGTGCCGTTCCTGTCCAGCGTCGAACTCGCCGAACTCGCCGGGGTCAGCCAGCCGTCGGTGACCCGGTTCGCGGTCGCCCTCGGCTTCGACGGCTACCCGGCGCTGCGCCGCCACCTGCGCGACGTGGCCCCCGTACCGGCAGGCGAGGTCGCCGAGACCTCGTACAACGAGTACCAGCAGGCGGTGCGCGCCGAGATCGAGAACCTTCAGCACCTGGCGGGCCTGCTCGCCGACCCGGGTCCGGTCGAGAGCGCCGGCCGGCTGCTCGCGGCCTCCCGGCCGCTTCCCGTGCTCGGCCTGCGCGCCGCCTCCTCGCAGGCGCGTGGCTTCGCCTACTTCGCCGCCAAGGTCCACCCCGACGTACGCCTCCTGGACGAGGGCGGCACGATGCTGGCCGACCGGATCGACGCGGCGCTGCGGGCCGGGGCCTCGGCCCTGCTGTGCTTCGCGTTGCCGCGCCACCCCAAGGAGGTCGTCGAGGCGCTGGCGTACGCGCGGTCCGCCGGGCTCACCGTGGTCACGGTCGCCGACTCGGCGTTCGCGCCGGTCGCCAAGCACAGCGACCTGCTGATCCCGGCGGCGGTCGGCACGGGGCTCGCGTTCGACACGGCGTGCGCGCCGATGCTGCTCGGCCGGGTCCTGCTCGAAGCGATGTGTGACGCCCTGCCCGACGCGCAGGCCCGCCTGGAGGAGTTCGACGCGCAGGCCGCGGCGCGGAGCCTGTTCGTGGAGTGACCCGCAGGCCCCAACCCCCTGGGTCTCCGCCCCGGAGCCCGGCTTGCGCCGGGTGGTTCAGGGGCGCGGGGAACTGCGCGAGAAGCGGGCACGGTCCGCGGACGACAGCGGGGTTGCCGGGGAGGTGGCCCCTGCCGCCCGGCACCGAGACGTTGAGGGGCGCGGGGAACTGCGCGGGCGCCTGCGCCCACCGGCGCGCAGCCGGGTCGCAGATGGCGCGCTCTCTCACGAACCGCTCAGATTGCCCGGCTATCGTCCGCGCCAGTTGTTCGAGCGCATGGAGGTGGACCGTGAGTCGCGGAGGGCAGGCGCTGGCGCGCGTGGCGGTGATCGTACGGGCCGGGGCGGCCCCGCTGTGGTGGCTCGGTTTGCTCGCGGCGGGCATCGGTGCGGTGCTGCCGGTGAGCCTCACCGGGCGCCGGATCGGGCTGCTCGCGGGCGCGGCGCTCTTCCTCCTCACGGCGGCCGCGGTGCTCCTGGCCCGGCGCCGCCGCTACGCGCACTTCGCGAAGGCCGCCTCCCGCGCCGCCAAGGCGGATTTCCTCCAGGTCCGTTCCGTGACCGTGCGCACCTGGCGGCGGGCCCGGCGCTGGTGGCTGGTGCTCGCCTTCGTCGCGGCGGCCGGCTCCTCCTTCGCGCTGCCGGGCGCGGGCGGTCTGCTGATGGCCGGCGCGGGCGTCGGGCTGTGGCTCAAGGCGGTCTGGCTCGGCCGTCTGGAGCGTACGGGCGACGCGCTGCTGTGGGTCAGGACGGACTGGGTGCCGCGGGGTGCGCCGGTCGGCAAGGGCGTACGGGGCTTCCGGGCGACGGGGCCCGGCGCGGGCGACGCCGCGCCCGGCGGGGCCCGGCGCCGCTGAGGGGCGCGGCCCACCCGTTCAGAGCAGGGCGTCCGCGTGGGCGCCGCCCGCCTCCGTGACCAGGTCCTCGACGGACTGCGGGCTGCGTACGGTCGCGAACCGGACGCCGTCGGGTGTGGCCGTGAAACCGTGAACTCCCGGTCTGGCAAGGGAGTTGTAGGAATAGTGGTGTGCGAAGTAGTACGCGCCGGTGTCGAGCACCGCCGTGTAGTCGCCCTGTTCGAGCAGCGGCAGTGGGCGGTTCTCGGCGAGCAGGTCACCGGCGAAGCAGGCCGGTCCCGCGACGTCCTGCGCGACGGCCGGGCCCGGCTTGGGGCGGCCCTTCGCGTCGTACGCCTCGATCCGCAGCGGCCAGGACGCGGGCGCGTACACGGTGCGGGCGGCGATCTGCACCCCCGCGTGGGTCACCGCGATCGGCCGGCCGCCCGAGCGCTTGGCGTACTCGACGCGTGCGAGCACCGTGCCGTGCTTGGCGAGCAGTGAGCGGCCGAACTCCGTCACCAGCGCGTACCGCCCGTCGAACAGACCCGGCACCGTCTCCTTCAGGACGCGGACGTACGCGGCGTACGTCGGTGTCTCCTCGTCGGAGCCGAAGTTGACCGGGAGTCCGCCGCCGATGTCGAGGGTGTCGACCTGCCGGCGCCCCACCGCCGCGTTGATCTCCTCGGCGAGCTCGTAGGCGGCCCGGACGCCCTGGGCCATGAGGGGGAGCGCCACGCCCTGCGACCCGGTGTGGGTGTGCAGCCGGGTCAGCCACGGGCGCTCGGCGTACGCCCTGACGACCCAGTCGCGGGCCCCGTCGTCCAGGAGTGCCACGCCGAACTTTGACGTGGCCGTCGCCGTGGACAGGGCGTCGATGGATCCCGCGCCCACCTGCGGGTTGACGCGGATGCCGAGCGGCGACGCGGTCCCGGCGGAGTCCACCAGCGCGTCGAGGCGGGCCAGCTCCTGGGGGTTGTCCGCGTTGACGGCGATGCCGAGGCCGAGCGCTTCGCGCAGCTCGGCCGGGGTCTTGGCGGGGGAGTCGAGCACGGTGTCGGCGGCGCTCATCCCGGCGGCCCTGGCCAGCGCCAGCTCGCCCGGGCTCGCGACCTCGGCGCCGAGCCCCTCCTCGCGCAGCAGCCGCAGGACCGGCACCAGCGGGCAGGCCTTCACGGCGAAGGCGTGCAGCACGGGAGCGTCGGTGGCGTCGGCGAAGGCGGCCCGCAGGGCGGCGGCGCCCGCGCGCATGCCGGTGGTGTCGAGGAGGGCGACGATGGGGGCGTCGGGCCCGACGAGGCCCTGTTCCACCGCGGCCCGCACGGCCTGTGCGCGGCGCCGGGCGGCATCACTCGCGGCTGTGGAGGGCGTTGCCGGGGCAGTCATGCGATCAAGCCAATCACCGGGCGGGCCGGAGTGCAGGGGCGCGCTACGTATTGACTAGTTCTATTCAGTGACCCAGGATGTGAATATCTGGATCAGGTCACGAGGAGGCATCGCCATGTCAGGACCCCGCCCCGTACGGGCACCGCGCGGTACGGAACTGAGCGCCCTGGGATGGCAGCAGGAAGCCGCGCTGCGCATGCTCCAGAACAACCTCGACCCCGAGGTCGCCGAACACCCCGACCAGCTCGTCGTCTACGGCGGCACCGGCAAGGCCGCCCGCGACTGGCGCTCCTTCGACGCGATGGTGCGTACGCTGCGCACCCTCAAGCAGGACGAGACGATGCTGGTCCAGTCCGGCAGGCCCGTCGGCGTCATGCAGACCCACGAGTGGGCGCCGCGCGTCCTGATCGCCAACTCCAACCTCGTCGGCGACTGGGCCAACTGGGAGGAGTTCCGCCGCCTTGAGGCCCTTGGCCTCACCATGTACGGCCAGATGACGGCCGGCTCCTGGATCTACATCGGCACCCAGGGCATCCTCCAGGGCACGTACGAGACGTTCGCCGCGGTCGCCGCCAAGAGGTTCAACGGCACCCTCGCCGGGACGATCACGCTCACCGCCGGCCTCGGCGGCATGGGCGGCGCCCAGCCGCTCGCCGTCACGATGAACGACGGCGTCGCGATCTGTATCGACGTCGACCCGCGCGCCATCGAGCGCCGCATCGAGCACCGCTACCTGGATGTGCGGGCCGACTCCCTGGAGCACGCGCTCCAGCTGGCGGTGGAGGCCCGCGACGCCCGCCGCCCCCTGTCGATCGGCCTGCTCGGCAACGCGGCGGAGCTCCTGCCCCGGATGCTCGCCGAAGGCGCCCCGATCGACATCGTGACCGACCAGACCTCGGCCCACGACCCGCTGGCCTACCTGCCCCTCGGCGTCGACTTCGACGACATGGCGGCGTACGCGGCGAAGGACCCGGCCGGGTTCACCACCCGCGCCCGTGAGTCCATGGCCAAGCACGTCGAGGCGATGGTCGGCTTCATGGACGCCGGCGCCGAGGTCTTCGACTACGGCAACTCCATCCGCGGCGAGGCCCAACTCGCGGGCTACGAGCGGGCGTTCGCCTTCCCCGGCTTCGTGCCGGCCTACATCCGCCCGCTGTTCTGCGAGGGCAAGGGCCCCTTCCGCTGGGCGGCGCTTTCGGGTGAGGCGTCCGACATCCACAAGACCGACAAGGCGCTGCTGGAGCTCTTCCCGGAGAACGAGTCCCTGCACCGCTGGATCAAGATGGCCGGCGAGCGCGTCCACTTCCAGGGTCTGCCCGCGCGGATCTGCTGGCTCGGCCAGGGCGAGCGGGACAAGGCGGGCGACATGTTCAACGACATGGTCGCCAACGGCACGCTCGCGGCGCCCCTCGCGATCGGCCGTGACCACCTGGACTGCGGGTCGGTCGCGTCTCCGTACCGCGAGACCGAGGCGATGCTCGACGGGTCGGACGCGATTGCCGACTGGCCGCTCCTGAACGCCATGGTGAACGTCGCCTCCGGCGCGTCCTGGGTGTCCATCCACCACGGTGGCGGTGTCGGCATGGGCCGCTCCATCCACGCGGGGCAGGTGTCGGTGGCCGACGGCACGAAGCTGGCCGGCGAGAAGATCCGGCGTGTCCTCACCAATGACCCCGGGATGGGTGTCATTCGGCATGTAGATGCGGGGTACGACGTGGCGGAGCGGGTGGCGTCGGAGAAGGGCGTCCGCGTCCCCATGCGAGAGGGTGCCTCCGAGTGACCCCGGACCCGTCCCCTGGGGCTCCGCCCCAGCCCCCGTTCGCGCCTGAAGCCCGCTCGTCCTCAAGCGCCGGACGGGCTGAGGTGGCCGCTGCTGAGCACGCCGCCCAGGCCGAGCCCGCCGGGGGCGCGGGGAACTGCGCGACCGGCCCCGTACGGTCTGCGGGTGAAGGCGGGGTTGCTGGGGCTGTGCCCCAGGCCCCCTTCGCGCCTGAAGGGCGCTCGTCCTCAATCGCCGGACGGGCTGAGGTGGCCGCTGCTGAGCATGCCGCCCAGGCCGAGCCCGTCAGGGGCGCGGGGAACTGCGCGACCGGCCCCGCACGGTCTACGGGTGAAGGCGGGGTTGCTGGGGCTGCGCCCCAGGCCCCCTTCGCGCCTGGAGGGCGCTCGGCCTCAAGCGCCGGACGGGCTGAAGATGCCGGGATGGCGGCTCCCGACCCTGCCAGGGGCTCCACCCGCCCCGCACGGCCCGCACCCGGCATCGTCCCCCCGGAGGGTATCGGGAAGGGGCGGGGTGGGGGAGGAGCCACCTTCCACGAGATGTGGCGCGAGCTCACCCCCATCGGCCGCGACAGCGCAACCCACGGCTACCGCCGCCACGCCTGGACCGCCGCCGACGCCGACTGCCGCGCCTGGTTCCGGGCGCAGGCCGAGGCCCGCGGGCTCACCTATGAGCTCGACCGCAACGGAAACCAGTGGGCCTGGGCCGGCGACCCCGAGGCCGGCGACGCCGTCGTCACCGGCTCGCACCTCGACTCCGTCCCCGACGGCGGCGCCTTCGACGGCCCCCTCGGCGTCGTCTCGTCCTTCGCCGCGCTCGATGAACTCCGAAGGAGAGGCGCCGAGTTGACCCGGCCTCTCGCCATCACCAACTTCGGCGACGAGGAAGGGGCCCGGTTCGGCCTCGCCTGCGTCGGCTCCCGGCTCGCCGCCGGACAGCTCACCGTCGAGGCCGCGCACCGCCTGCGCGACCAGGACGGGATCAGCCTCCCGCAGGCGATGGAGCGGGCCGGGTACGACCCGGACACCATCGGCCCCGACCCCGAACGCCTCGCCCGCATCGGCGCGTTCGTCGAGCTGCACGTCGAACAGGGCAGGGCGCTCGACCTCAGCGGCGACGCCGTCGGCATCGCCTCCGCCATCTGGCCGCACGGCCGCTGGCGGTTCGACTTCGCCGGCGAGGCCAACCACGCCGGCACCACCCGCCTCGTCGACCGCCGCGATCCGATGCTGACGTACGCCGAGACCGTCCTCGCCGCCCGTCGAGAGGCCCAACTCGCGGGCGCCGTCGCCACGTTCGGCAAGATCTCCTGCGAGCCCAACGGCGTCAACGCCATCCCCTCCCTCGTGCGCGGCTGGCTCGACTCGCGCGCCGCCGACCAGTCCACCCTGGACACCGTCGTCGCCGCGATCGAGCACGCCGCGAGGGAGCGCGCCGAGCGTGACGGCGTGGACCTCACCGTCGTACGGGAGTCGTTCACACCCGTCGTGGAGTTCGAGCACGCGCTGCGCGACGAGATCGCCAAGATCCTCGGCGGCGCCGCACCGGTCCTGGGGACCGGGGCCGGACACGACGCCGGAATCCTCTCCGGCTCGATCCCGACCGCCATGCTGTTCGTACGCAACCCGACCGGCGTCTCGCACTCGCCGGCCGAGTACGCCGGCGAGGACGACTGTGTCGCCGGGGTGCTCGCACTCGCCGATGTACTGGAGGGCCTGGCGTGCAGGTGACGTACTGGCTGGAACACGCCTGGCTCGACCCCGACGTCGAGCCGGGCGTGGTCGTGGAGGTCGCCGACGGCGGCCGGATCTCCGCCGTCCGCAAGGGAGTCGAGACACCGCCCCCGGGCGCCGTCGTGCTGCGCGGGTTCACCGTTCCCGGCCTCGCCAACGCCCACTCGCACGCCTTCCACCGCGCCCTGCGCTCCACGGTGCAGGTCGGCTCGGGCACGTTCTGGACCTGGCGCGAGACCATGTACCAGGTCGCCTCCCGGCTCACCCCGGACTCGTACCACGCGCTCGCCCGCGCGGTGTACGCGGAGATGGCGCTCGCGGGGATCACCGCCGTCGGCGAGTTCCACTACCTGCACCACGCGCCGGGCGGCATCCCCTACGACAACCCCAACGCGATGGGCGAGGCGCTGATCGCCGCGGCCGCCGACGCGGGGATCAGGATCACGCTGCTCGACACGGCGTACCTGTCCTCCGGCTTCGGCGCCGCGCCCGACCGGCACCAGCTGCGCTTCAGCGACGGCACCGCCGACGCGTGGGCGGAACGCTGCTCGGGCCTCAAAGAGCAGGGCCACGCCAGGATCGGCGCGGCCATCCACTCCGTACGGGCCGTCCCCGCACGGGAGTTGGGCACGGTCGCCGGGTGGGCCGAGGAGCGCCGGGCCCCGCTGCACGTCCACCTCTCCGAGCAGACCGCGGAGAACGAGGCCTGCCTCGACGCGTACGGGATGACGCCGACCGAGCTGCTCTGCGAGCACGGGGTGCTGGGGCCGCGCACCACCGGCGTCCACAACACGCACCTCACCGACGGGGACATCGCCCTCATCGGCTCCACCGCCACCGGCACCTGCATGTGCCCCACCACCGAACGCGACCTCGCCGACGGCATCGGCCCCGCGCTCGCCCTCCAGCGGGCCGGTTCCCCGCTGTCGCTGGGCAGCGACAGCCACGCCGTGATCGACCTGCTCGAAGAGGCACGGGCGATGGAGCTCGACGAGCGCCTGCGCACCCGGACACGGGGCCACTGGACGGCCGCGGCGCTGCTGCGGGCGGCCACGGCCGACGGGCACGCGGCGCTCGGCTGGTCCGAGGCGGGCCGCATCGAACCGGGCGCCCTGGCCGACCTGGCCACGATCGCCCTGGACTCCGTCCGGACGGCAGGGGCGGTGCCTCGGCTCGCCGCGGAGACCGCGGTGTTCGCGGCGTCGGCGGCCGACGTCCGGCACGTCGTGGTCGGCGGCCGCCAGGTCGTGCGGGACGGCACCCACACCCTCGTCCCCGACGTCCCGTCGGCTCTGTCCAAGGCCCTGACCACCCTACGATCCTGACCCCTGGGGCTCCGCCCCAGACCCCGTTCCGGGCCCCTCCCCGCCCCTTCCCCAAACCCTTTGGGGGCGCAAGGAAAGACCTTGGGCTCCGCCCCAGACCCCGTTCGCGCCTCAAGGGCGCTCGTCCTCGAATGCCGGACGGGTTGGGTATGCCTCAGCAGGAGCCCGTCAGGGGCGCGTCAGGGGCGCGGGGAACTGCGCGACCAGCCACGCCTGGCCCGCGGGTGTGCATCCACCCCCGGCGGGTCTCGGGAAGGGGCGGGGTGGGGGATAGAAAGGAAGCCATGCCCAGCACCCTCGTACAGAACATCGCCACCCTCGTCACCAACGACCCCGAACGGGGAGACGGCCCCCTCGGCCTCCTCCAGGACGCCGCCCTCGTCATCGACGGCGACACGATCGCCTGGACCGGACGCACCGCCGACGCCCCGGCCGCCGACGAGGCCGTCGACGCGCGGGGCCGCACCGTCATCCCCGGCTTCGTCGACTCCCACTCCCACCTCGTCTTCGCGGGCGACCGGACGCAGGAGTTCAACGCCCGCATGAGCGGCCAGGCCTACGCCGCAGGCGGCATCCGTACCACCGTCGCCGCCACCCGCGCCGCGAGCGACGAAGAGCTGGGCGCCAACGTGGCCCGCTATCTCGCCGAGGCGCTGCGGCAGGGCACCACCACCCTGGAGACCAAGTCCGGCTACGGCCTGACCGTCGACGACGAGGCCCGCGCCCTGCGCATCGCGGCCGAGCACACCGACGAGGTCACCTACCTCGGGGCACACATCGTGGCCCCCGAGTACGCCGACGACCCGGCCGGATACGTCGCCCTGGTCACCGGCGACATGCTGGACGCCTGCGCCCCGCATGCCCGTTGGGTCGACGTCTTCTGCGAGAAGGGCGCCTTCGACGGGGACCAGGCGCGCGCGATCCTCACCGCGGGCAAGGCCAAGGGCCTGCTGCCGCGCGTGCACGCCAACCAGCTGACCTACGGGCCCGGCGTGCTGCTCGCCGTGGAGCTGGAGGCGGCGTCCGCCGACCACTGCACCCACCTCACGGACGCGGACGTCGACGCGCTGGCCAACAGCACGACGGTCGCGACGCTGCTGCCCGGCGCCGAGTTCTCCACCCGCGCCCAGTGGCCCGACGCCAGGAGGCTGCTGGACGCCGGGGCGACCGTGGCGCTGTCCACCGACTGCAACCCGGGCTCGTCGTTCACGTCCTCGATGCCGTTCTGCGTCGCGCTCGCCGTGCGGGACATGAAGATGACACCGGACGAGGCGCTGTGGTCGGCGACCGCGGGCGGAGCCGCGGCCCTGCGCCGCACCGACATCGGCCGGCTGTCCCCGGGCGCCCGTGCCGACCTCGCGTTCCTGGACGCGCCCTCGCACGTCCACCTCGCCTACCGGCCCGGCGTCCCGCTGGTGAGCGAGGTCTGGCGGGCGGGCCGCAGGGTCTGAACCCCGCCTCACTCCTGCGGGGCCCGGCCCGGTGGCGTGGAAGGGCCGGGCCCCGGCACAGCGGCTCGCCCGTTCACGCGCCGAGCGCCGCTGCCGTACGTCCCTCAGGCACTGGCCAGGCGCTCGATCTCCGCCGTGTCCCCGGTCGCGAGCAGAGCGAACAGGCGCAGCACCTCGTCCTTGGAGACGCCGGACAGCTGGCGCGGGGGAGCGTCGGGGTCGTCCAGGTTCTCCCACAGCAGCCACAGCAGCTCGCCGCTCGGGAAGGCGCTCAGTGACCAGCTGTTCTCATGGGTCAGGGAGACATCGGGGTGCTCGTCGTCGGCGTCGGCCAGGCCGTCGAGGATCGTACGCATCGTCGCTTCGTCGGGCGCCTCGACGGAGGTGCCCGAGAGATCGGTCATGAAGTAGCTCATACCGTGCATTAGCTCACGCAGGACCCTTCCGCGTCCCTCCGGCCCCGCCCGCCCCGGCGGGAGACCGGGGGGAGACCGCTGGGAGACCGGAGGGGAGGCCGGGGGGGTGCCCCTATGGGTTTGGTCAAGGTGATGGGGCGGGCTGGGGTTCGTAGAAGGTGCCGTCTCGGAGCATCGCGAAGAGGACGTCGGCTC